>DATCTV010000004.1 GCA_036567785.1 Desulfomonilia bacterium
CCCCGGCTTCTCTCTCCTTCAGTATCCGGATTATCTGCTCCTCTCCAAATCTCCCTCTCCTCATGGTACGATCCTCCTCTTACCTTTTTACCAGATCATACTCGCTTCAAATATGGCTTATTTTTCGGGGGGAAGGTCATGTAAAAGCGCGCAAATTCTTGCGAAGTGCTGTTCTTTTATTTGGTATCGATGGTGGAAAAGGATAATCTGGATATGGGATGTCTACACCATAATTATATGCATACTCATTAAGATGCTCGACAATTTTTGAGCCAGATAGTCCAGTATTTGTATCGCCGAGTATTTCACAAGCGTGATTAATGAATGATGTAGGTATCATTTATTGTCCTCTTCTCATTGCTAACGAAAGGCTGAGAATAAAGCGTAGCGATTGGCTGTATTGATTTTGTTAGGTGTTACCTTTTTCATCTCATGGGTTTCCCGCCAATTACAGCACCGCTTTTATAGACAATTTTACTTCTTCCTCTAACGTACAAGACAATGCCACTAATGGTGGTCTTGCCTGCATTTGCAACTACAGAAAAAACTTCTCCTTCAATTTCTATGATACCCCCATTGTTTTTAACTGTTCCATTTACGATGCCTGTAACAACTAACTTTCCATTTTTGTTTACTGTTATATCACCATTACAAGTACCGGAAAGATATAATGAGCCACCCTCAAGCAAATTCGCACCTTCTATAATTCCAGATTCTGTTTTATTTGATGAAACTTTAATAATTCCTTTTGAACCAGTATTTAGAGTAACTCCCGCACAGTCGCCATACGCTTTACCATTTACGATATTACATGCGGCGTAGGAGTAGACTGGTAATAAATAAAGAACTATTAGTGTGCATATTAATATTCGACTCATCTCTTTAAACAACTAACATGGATAAATTGTCCAATGCAAACAGAACCGCATTCTTCCCGAGTTTCAAACCTTTCTTTCGGAGAAGAACCTGGCGTCGGAAAAGAATGTTTTCTTTTATACAGCGAATTATAGTAATTTTTCTCAGCCGTTCAACTGGCTCAGCGTATCCCAGATCTGCATGTTGTTATCGAATATCTGCTGATATGCTGCGGACTTTTTCTGATAGTACGCCTTCATCTCAGGATTCGGATGATATACGGTTTTGATCTCGGGTTGTATGCAGGCCTCCTGATGATTCTTATATCTGCCCAGCCCAATGAGTGCATTCATCGCTCCGCCCCTGGCAGTGATCTCGTATGGTTTGGGCACCTTTACGGACAAGCCGGTAACATCTGCAAAAATCTGACCGAATATCTTGCTTTTTGCGCCGCCGCCTATGAGCCACATGGATTCGAAATTTGCGCTGCCTGGAATCAGCTTCATGTTCGAATGATACCTCATCACTATGCCTTCATATACTGCCCGCATTATATCTGCCTTTGTGTGCCAGTTCCTGATGCCGTAAAGGCAGCCGCTCGCAGAGCCGAAGAAGATATTCCCGAAAACGAAGGGATGAAAGAGTATGCCGGTCGTTTTCGTGTTCTCGATCATATCTTCGATATATTCGTAAACGGAAATTCCATTTCGGATGGCCAGCTCTTTTTCATACTCGCACAGGTTATTGATGATGATATCCAGGCAGCCTCCTGAATTGCCGTCACCGATCCCTGTAAGGAAATAGCCGGGAAACGTATGGTAATAGGCCATGAACATCCCTTCAAGGCTCGTAACCGGAACAACACTGAAACCCCATGTGCCAACCACTGTAACGAGTTCTTTCGAGTCCATCGAACCTATTCCGAATGGATACGCGGCAATATCATGCGCACCGCACATGACAGGCGTACCTTCCTTAAGGCCTGTCGCCCGCGCCGCTTCTTTTGTAACGCGGCCTACCACCTCATGAGAGGGGCGGATTTCAGGAAGTTTGTCTTTTATATCTTCAAGGCCCAGCAGCTCGAAAACGTCCTCTGCGTATGTATTTTTTCTCGGGTCCATAAGGCCTGCACCGCTTGCATCACTCGGGTCCGTACAGATGGTGCCGCTTAATTTGTAGCGGATCCAGTCCTTTGAAAAGAGGACTTTATCGATTGCCTTGAAATCATCAGGTGCATTCTCTTTGAACCAGGCGAGAAGCGTAACCGGGGAACCGACCACGAACGGGAATACGAGCTTTTCTATGGCCTGGGAGTAGCGGCCGTCCATCGTCCATTCGTCGTGTATGCCCTTTGCGCGGCTGTCCAGTGACAGTATGCCCATGCGGGACGGGTTTCCGTTTTTATCTATGGGCATCATGCCGTTACCCTGCCCCACTGCAAAAACGCCAATGACCTCTTCGGGAAGAATGCCTCCCTTGAATATACCCCTGATTGCGCTTGCCGTGTTTTCCCATATTATCTGCATATCCTGTTCCCACCAGCCCGGCCTTACGGAAACAGGCTTCTGGCTTGCGCAGGCTGATGTGAAGACTTCGTTTCCTTTTGTGTCGAACGCAACTGCCTTGACATTCGTGCTTCCGCGGTCAATGACAACAACATATTCTTTCATGATAACCTCGATTTTAGATTTTATTTTGCTTCTTTTCCGAGACTGAAGAGCATGATGTATTTTTTTGCAATGTTTGAGACTTCGGTCTTCGCCACATATATTAGCTCAGCAAAATGGAGCTTGTTTTCTCTGGCCTCAGCATGCGCCACACTTTTAGCAACTGCTGCCATTGAAATCTCGGTAAAGAGATTGATCTTGTTTATGCCGCTTTGAATGGCTCTCACGAAATCTTCTTCGGACACGCCGGAGCCTCCATGCATGACGAGCGGAATTGTGACACTATCTTTTATCGCCTTCAGACGTTCAATATCGAGTTTAGGTGTGCCTTTATAAACGCCGTGGACCGTACCGAAAGCTACGGCCAGTGCATCCACGCCGGTTGCTTCTGCAAAGGCCTTTGCGTCTTCAGGCCTTGTGTACATGCTTTCATCCACAACGCTGCCCTCAAAGCTGCCCTCACCGCCTGCGACATGGCCTATCTCGGCTTCAACACTTACGCCCGCCGCATGGGCGACTTCGACTATCTTTTTTGTGAGCGCGATATTCTCATCATTGGGGAGGTCGGACCCGTCAATCATAACCGAAGTGAACCCGCACCGGATCGCCTTCATGATGACATCAAGGCCTTTGCCGTGGTCAAGCTCGAGCGCAATGGGAACCTTAGCAATTTTCACCCTCTCAACAAGGAAGCGCATGAATATATCAGCATCAACCAGGAGAAGCCCTGCTTCAGGTAACATCAGAATCACGGGGCGGTTCAATTCCTCGGCCGCCATGATTACAGCCTCAGCCGAGGCATGATCAAGCGCATCAAAGGCAGGCACGGCATAACCGCCCTTATTTGCTGCATCCAGAATTTCCTTTAAGCTTGCAAGCGCCATATGATTATTCTTCTTTGCTTGTTTTATTTTATTATGCATATCAAAACCATTAAAAGCCATATCTTAAATGAATACACGGCTCTTTCCGATTTTATGAATATCGTAACATAGTCCGATTCATGCACAATATTGTATCGCTATTATTATCATAATTATCATTGAAGCGTAATATCCGTCAGTTAGACATTACATGAAATGGCATGATCCTTGCCACGCTTAAACTTTATGGAATACAGCAGAATGAGAGAAGATGATCCCAGCTCGATACTGACAGAAAAGGTCGATCAGAAAATTACCGGTCTGTTCGGAAGCATTAACGGCAGTTTATCAAAGGGCTGGTCTGTCATCGCCGTAGGAGGATACGGCAGAAAGGACATGTGCCCCTATTCGGATGTCGATATCCTTCTGCTTGCAGGTAAAAGTGGGATGAAAAAAGATGCCGACAGCCTGGTAAACGCTTTGATCTATCCGCTCTGGGACCTGGGGCTTAACGCAAGCTACAGTGTCCGTACAATAAAAGAAACGCTCGGTGACATGGAAAAGGATTTCTTTCTCAAGACCTCACTCCTGAACATGAGATTTGTCTGCGGGGATCAGACCCTCTTCAGGGAACTTTCCTCATCAATTGCAAAGAAAACTTCAAAGAGAAAATGGAAAACCTCATTCATTGCCGACCTTATACTTCATGACAGGAAAAGACATGAGCTCTTCGGTGACGATGCATATATCCTGGAACCGGATATAAAAGACGGCCATGGAGGTCTTCGCGATTTCCACAGCATCCTGTGGATGGTGGGAACAGTCCTCGAAGCAGCCGGCATGGATACTCTCGTTGAAAAAAGGATCATTTCATCAAAGGATTTGAGCGACCTGCTCGATGCCGCCGGCTTTTTACTGAAAACCAGATTTACCCTGCATGAAATTTCAGGAAGGAAACAGGATCATCTGGGTTTCGAATACCAGGAAAAACTTTCAAGAATCATGGGGCTTTCATTTTCCGAAATAGAAACTCCTGTTGAAGCATTTATGAAAAGATTTCATCGAAGCGCTTCAACGATTAAAACACTTGGAAGAAACCTTACGTTTTCGATAATGGATATGTTTTCCCTCATAAAAGACAGGTCTGACAAACCCCTCAGTTCCAATCTCACAATAAAATCCGGTATGGTTGCATTTTCAGAAGGCTTGCCCCTTCCACTCAAGCCCTCCATACTTATGGGGGCCTTTCTTGCATGTGCAAGGTCTGGTCTGGAACTCCATCCCTCGGCAAGAACGATTATCAGGAACAACCCGGACTTTGCCGTAACCAGCAGGTCATTTCTCCAGACAAAAAGCATATTCCTCAAGATATTGAATTCCGATTACCCTCAGTCCGGCCTGATTCCTATGCTCGAGACGGGTGTCCTTGAGCTCTTCATTCCCGAATTCACGAGGATCCGTTCAAAGATCCAGTTTGATGCCTATCATGTCAACACCGTGGACATGCACAGCATAAATACGTTAGCAGAGATCAAGCATCTCGAACGTCATAAAAACCCGGCCTTTTCAAAAATCGAAGATACCGATATGCTCATGCTTGCTGCCTTGCTCCATGACATTGGAAAGGGAAGCGGCGGCCGTCATGAGGCTACAGGAGCGGCCCTGGCATATGATATTGCATTGAGACTGGGATTCAAAACCGAATACGCTGAGACGATTTCATTCCTTATCAGAAACCATCTGCTCCTTCCGCATACCGCAACCAGGCGCGACATATCCGATGAAAAAACCGTTTTTAAATTCGCCAGAGCGGCAGGTTCTGTAGAAAACCTGTGCATGCTTTATCTGCTCAGCATCGCCGATTCCATTGCAACCGGTCCTGCAGCCTGGAATGACTGGAAGGGTGCACTTTTCAATGAACTCTACGTCAAGGCATTGTACTTTCTTGAAAAAGGGGAGCTTAAAAGCAGTGAAACCGTGCGCAGGCTGGATTCGGGATGGGAAGAGCTTCTAAGGATAGTTCCGGCTAAATATTCAGGAAGGCTGTGGGCGTTGCCCCAGCATTATCTCCTGCATTACGACACATCAGAAATAATAAGGCATCTGAAATTGTGTGAAGACATAACGAAAGGCAGCTCAATCAGGATTGAAGTGATTCACGAAGGAGGACGTGTCAGGCTTACGGTTGTCACAAAAGACAAACCCGGGCTCTTTGCCGAACTCTCCTGCATTATGGCATGCATGCACCTCGAAGTGCTTTCCGCCAAGGTCTTTACCTGGCACAACGGTATAGCTGTCGACACATTCGATGTAATACCCCCCTGGGAGGGTTATGACGACTGGGACAAATTTACCGGGCTTTTTATGAGTTTATCCACAGGACAAACAGATACCTTCACCGCAATATCACAAATACCGTCATTGCTGCATTCTCCAAATAAACCGAAACTCGCAGCCGAGTCTCTTATAAGCATAGACAATCAGTCATCAGATTTCTTCTCCATAATCGAAATCAAGGCAGAACGTGCCAGGGACCTTCTTTTCCTGATATCTCAAACGATAAGCACACACAACCTGTCCATACATCGTGCATTCATAACAACAGATGCGGACGTTTCAGCGATCATCTTTTATGTCGTGCTTAAGACAGGAGAAAAAATCGAGGACAGGGAATTGCAGTCAAATCTTATTAAAGCAATCGGTGAAGCCCTGAGATAAGTGTGGAAATAAACATTCTTATTAAAAATACCGGCGGTGGCTAAAACCATCGCCGGTATTTTCCAATACATTGTGTTCCGTGTTAATTTTTTCAGCTTATGAAAAGCATCTCCCAGTACTTGGGCATCGGCCAGAGTTCATCGTCTACATAATTTTCCAGTGTGTCGACCTTTTCCCTGATGTCATTCATTATCTCTTTAACTTCATCGCAGAAGTATGCTGCCTTCTTTTCTTCGGATGAAATCGCATTTGCTTTGGCGATCCTGTTCCTTAGTTCATTGCTAAGCGCCTGCGTATCGCCGATAAGCCCGCTTATTAGTTTTAAAAGCTCTTTCTGCGCCTTCAGATTTTTGCTGTCACCAACAACATCGATTACTGATTTTACGGACTCGGCAATCTTTTTCTGGTAGTTTATTGCCGCCGGGATAATCTGATTCTGAACCATATTGTTGAGCGTCACGGCCTCTATATCGATCTCCTTGATGTACTTTTCAAGGCGCACATGATATCGCGATTTAAGCTCAAGAGCTGAAAGAACTTTATACTTTTCGAATAGCTTTACGGCCTTGTCTGTCTTGAGGTCCTTCAATGCCTCACATGTAGTCTTCTTATTTGGCAGTCCTCTTCTTTCGGCTTCTGCTTCCCATTCCTTGGTATAGTTGTCGCCCATAAAGAGTATGGCTTTATTGGCTTTCACTTCTTCCCTGACTACATCCAGTGCCGCCTGATTGATGTTTTTCCCGTTTCTCTCTTTGATCTTTTTAGCCAGAATGTCGATGCTCTCTGCAACTATGGTATTGAGTATGGTTGCAGGGAATGAGATGGACTGCGAAGAGCCAACGGCCCTGAACTCAAATTTATTGCCGGTAAAAGCAAAAGGTGATGTCCTGTTCCTGTCCGTGCTGTCCTTGCTCAGATCCGGAAGTTTTGAAATGCCAAGGTCTATGATCGCCTCATCGGTAGCCTTCGTAATTTTCCCTTTTTCTATGTTGTCGAGTATCTGGGTAAGCTGCTCGCCGAGGAATATGGAGATGATCGCAGGAGGCGCTTCATTCGCTCCGAGCCTGTGGTCATTTCCTGCAGAAGCGACTGATGCCCTGAGCAGATCGGCATGCGTATTGACTGCCTTGATCGTGGCCATTAGAAATACCAGAAATTGAATATTGTCTTGAGGTGTTTTTCCTGGATTGAGCATATTATTGCCGAGATCGTCTGCAAGCGCCCAGTTAACGTGTTTGCCCGAGCCGTTTATTCCGGCGAAGGGCTTCTCATGAAGAAGGAGTTTCAACTTGTGCTTCGGGGCAATGCGTTTCATTGTCTCCATTACAAGCTGGTTATGGTCAGCAGCCAGGTTGGCTTCCTCGAAAATGGGGGCTATTTCAAACTGGCTCGGTGCAACTTCATTGTGTCTGGTTTTTGCCGGTATGCCGAGCTTATAGAGCTCTTCCTCGACATCATGCATATAGGACTGAATTCTTTCCTTGATGCTTCCGAAATACTGGTCTTCCAGCTGCTGTCCTTTCGGAGGCATCGCACCGATCAGGCTTCTGCCGCTCAGTACGAGGTCCTGCCTCTTGTAGAAATAGTCCTGGTCTATAAGGAAATATTCCTGCTCCGGTCCAAGAGTCGCAAAGACTTTCTTGGATTCATTGTTCCCGAGAAGACGCATCATCGCAATGGCACTTTTGTTTATTGCCTCTATTGAACGAAGGAGGGGTGTCTTCTTATCGAGCGCTTCACCCGTATATGATATGAAAATCGTAGGAATGCAAAGCGTGGTACCAAGACCGTTCTTGATTATGAAGGCAGGACTTGTCGGATCCCAGGCGGTATAGCCTCTGGCCTCAAACGTCGATCTTAATCCGCCGCTTGGAAAACTGGATGCATCAGGCTCACCCTGTATCAGCTGCTTTCCAGAAAACCTCTCTATCACATCACCCGAATCCGTAAATTCGATGAATGCATCATGCTTTTCCGCTGTGGTTCCCGTCATGGGCTGGAACCAGTGGCAATAGTGAGTTGCCCCCTTGCCGATAGCCCACTCCTTGATGGCGTGTGCGACCGAGTTTGCAGTATCCGCATCCATCTTTCGGCCTTCATGCATGATCTCCATCATGCGCTTGCAGACATTCTTGGGTAGCTTTTCCATCATTACCTTGGTACTGAAAATGTCTTCACCATAATAATTCGAAACAGGTATCGTTTTCTCTTTTTCAACGATGTAGTCTCTCTCGGATGCAGTGATAGGATTAATAACCTTCATTTTTTCCTCCAGCTATATTTGTTGTTCTGTAAAATCAGAGCACATGCTAAAAGCCATGCTTATTGGTTACTAGCAAATAAAATGCCAATTTTAATATTATTTAATATCTTGTAATTACAGGATATTCATCATCAAATTGATGCACCTGCTGTACATTATTGATTTATTGCCGATCATTGGTTCATTTTTGTATCATTGCCGTTTTTCAGATAAAATGAATTTCTTCTGGACATAAAAAATTGGACGGGGACAAGGACTTGCCCCCATCCAACACTCAACACCCTACATGGAGGTGAAAGGGTGTTAAAGCACCGGTAGATAGTTTTCTATTTCGAACCTGCTTACATGAGTTCTGAAGGCATCCCATTCCTTTTTCTTGTTTTCGATAAACTTGAAGAATATGTGATCACCCAGCGTCTCACGAACGAGAGAACTCATCATGGTATTCTGGACAGCTTCATAAAGGCTTCCGGGTAGTGACGCAATTCCAGCTTTCTCGCGTTCTTCTTCACTCATTTCAAATATATCTTCTTCAACGGGATCTGCCAGTCTGTATTTTCCTTCGATGCCTTTCATCCCTGCTGCGATCATTACAGCAAACGCAAGATACGGGTTGCATGCGGGATCTGGAGAGCGGAATTCCATCCTTGTCGCTTCTGCTTTTCCAGGTTTATACATGGGGACCCTTACCATTGCCGAACGGTTCATGCGTGCCCATGAAACGTAAACAGGCGCTTCATAGCCGGGTACAAGCCTCTTGTAAGAATTAACCCATTGGTTGCAAATCGCTGTTATCTCTGGCGCATGCGCAAGGATGCCTGCTATATAGTGTTTTGCCGTCATCGAAAGATGGTACTTGTCCTTTTCTTCGTAAAAGGCGTTCTTCCCTGATTTGAACAGCGACTGATGAACATGCATACCCGAGCCGTTTTCACCGAATAAGGGTTTAGGCATGAAGGTCGCATATATCCCGTGCTGCCTTGCAATCTCCTTCACGGTTGTCCTGTATGTCATGACCGCATCGGCCATTGCAAGGGCCTCATTGTATTTGAGATCTATCTCATGCTGTGACGGGGCAACCTCGTGGTGACTGTATTCAACCTGAATCCCCATCTTTTGCAGTGAAAATATCGTATCACGCCTGATGTTCGGTCCTTTGTCGATCGGAAGCCCGTCGAAATAACCGCCCCTGTCTAGAATTGCGGGTGCAGTTTCGTCCCTGAAATAGAAAAATTCAAGTTCTGGCCCCAAATAGGCGGTGTAACCCATATCCGATACCTTTTTGAGAACCCTTTTCAAGGCATATCTGGGACATCCATCATAAGGCGTTCCATCTGGATTAAGAATGTCACAGAACATTCGTGCAACCGGTCTGTCGCCCGGCCTCCATGGAACAAGCTGGAATGTTGACAGAACAGGTTTTGCTATCATATCGCTTTCATATATGCGTGCAAACCCTTCAATTGAGGAGCCGTCGAATCCCATCCCCTCGTCTATCCCCTCATCCAGTTCGGATGGAGTTATATTAAAGCACTTCAGCCTGCCTAATACATCTGTAAACCAGAACTGCACAAAACTGACATCATATTCGGTGACCGCGGCAAAGATATCTTCCTTTGTCCTGCATGCCAGCATGGTCTTTACTCCTCCTTTCATACTCCAAATCCACCCGGGATTTTTTTGAACTCTTTCCCGGAATATTTTAAAGCCAAAACTATGCCATCTCCTCACATGAATTGCCGAAACAGTTCTGAAATTGCCGGTTTTTTCATTAATACCGGTAAGTTAGGTTTGATTTTGCAGGATTGATTTGAGCTTTACAAAAGGCTATTCGGATACAGATTTGTTCACTTGACATATTTCGGCTCAAATTTGCACCTGATATGTCGGGATGCTACATTTGACTAAATTCCGCCGTACAACCGTTCAGTTCTTCTTGGATTTGAATCTGTCAGTATCAATTGCGTATTTCTGAGTCTTATATTGAATAATTCTTTTCGTCGAGCCAAGTATCTTTGCAGCCCTGCTCTGGTTGCCGCGCGCATCCTTCAATGCATCGGTAATTATGGATCGCTCATACGCATCAACCAGCGATGTAAGTGTGCCCTGCTTTCTTTTGCCCTGCTCCAGTGATGTCTTCATTTGAAGTGATGGCGGCAGGTGTATGCTGTCTATGGTGTCCCCTTTCGCAAGAAGAACCGCCCTCTCTATGCAGTTTTCGAGTTCGCGGACATTTCCCGGCCAATGGTATGCCAGCAGCAGATCTATTGCCGGAGTCGATATGCGCTTGAGATTTTTCCCGAGTTCGCTTGAGTATTTCTCGACGAAATAATCCGCCAGCAGTATTATATCGCTTCCTCGTTCCCTTAAAGGCGGCATGTAAATCGGAAACACGTTCAACCTGTAGTAAAGGTCAGTCCTGAATGACCCTGCTTCCACCTCTTCCTCAAGCTTCCTGTTGGTCGCCGCAATTATTCTTACATTTATTTTCTGAGGACGGGATGCCCCTACAGGTTGTATCTGCTTTTCCTGCAGCACCCTCAAAAGTTTTACCTGTGCCATCTGAGAGAGATCTCCGATTTCATCAAGGAAAATGGTACCGCCGTGAGCCTCCTCGAATTTTCCGCGTCTTTTTATGTGCGCGCCTGTAAACGCCCCCTTTTCATGTCCGAAAAGCTCACTCTCGATAAGGGTGTCCGGTATTGCAGCGCAGTTGACCTCAATAAAAGGCATGTCCTTCCTGGGACTTCCATAATGTATGGCTCTTGCAACGAGTTCCTTGCCAGTGCCGGTTTCTCCATGAATAAGCACAGTGGCGTTAGAATCCGCCACCTGGGATATAAGCGTGAATATCTCGCGTATTATTTTGGAATTGCCCTTGAGTTCGGGATAAGGGTGCTTCACGCGGTTGAGCATATCCTTGAGCCTTATGTTTTCATCCTCCAGTCGCCTCAAATGCACCGATTTCGAAATCAGGGAAGCGACTTCGGAAAGGAGCTGAATCTCGTAATCAAGAGTGAAAATCTGCTTGGCCACCTTATCAGCGGAAAGAACACCCACCGCTTTGCCGTCATAGATGATCGGAACGCAAAGAAAAGCAAGTTCCGACCTGTTCAGATCCCTTCTCGCGCCTGTACGATCTAGAAAAAGCTGCTCTGTGCCGAGGTTGGGAATTGCGATCGCCTTGCACGTGTGGGCCACCTGGCCCGTAACACCCTCCCCCGGGTTGAACCTGACGTCAAGCCCGCTGACATCAATCCCGTACGCCACATCAAGCATGGCTATGCCGGTTTCACGATCGAGTATCGAGATCATGCCGCGTTTCATGCCCGCTTTCTGGCTCAGTTCACCGAGTATCATCTCAAGAAGCTCTTTCAAGGGCAGCGGTTTGGATAGAACCTTTGCAATGCTGTTGAGCATTGACAAATCTTCGTAGGAATATGGCAACTGGTCTGTCATAGGTTGTTGAGATAGCACAATTTTGTGGCAAATGGAAGAAGGGTAGTGTTTATTGTACCCTTCTTAATTTTGCCATCCGCATATTCATCCTCCATCAGAGGCATTAATCTCATCAAGAAGGGATAAAAGCTCATTGTTGTCTGGGATGTCAGACATCGAATGGCCGTAGTGGACAAAACGGACCATCCCTTTCTTGTCGATTATCACCTGTGCAGGCATGCGGCCAAGCCTGAAGATTTTTACTTCCTGGCCGTATGTCTTTAATACCGTATGTTCAGGGTCCGGCAACCCGATAAAGGGGAGCGATTCCTTTTCCCAGTATCTTCTGAATGCCTGTGCATTTTCAGGTCCGGCGACAATTATTACCGCGTCCTTTCCTGTGAATTTGTCAAAATCCTGGCGCAACTGCGCCATGTGCCTCTGGCAGAATGGTCAGAAGAAGCCCCGGTTGAAGACAAGTATTACATTATTCCTGTTCCTATAATCTGATAGCTTTACCGCCTGGCCGGCGAAGTCGTTAAGCGCAATCTCGGGGGCATCCTGGAAAAGACTTATTTTACTCATCGGTACACCTCCTCTTTTAAGTAACTGCTCTTTATCTTATTTCGTCATCCGGCCGATAAATCTGTAGAATATATTGAACTCTCTAAAACATAAAAAAAGGAAACTGTTTTAAATGCCAAAGGAACACTTTTCAACAACGTCGGCCATACGGGTCATGAAGGAAAAGGGAATATCCTTTACCCTTCATCAGTACAGATATGAAGAGCACGGCGGTACGGAAGTTTCCGCTCGAGAGCTCGGTGTCGATGAACACATTATAATCAAGACGCTCGTCATGGAGGATGACAGAAAAGTGCCTTTTATCATACTCATGCACGGCGACAGGCATGTCTCTACAAAAAACATGGCAAGATATCTCGGTGCAAAATCGGTTCAGCCGTGCGATCCGAATATTGCCGAACGACATACCGGTTACAGGGTGGGAGGCACATCCCCCTTCGGTACAAGAAAACACCTGAAAATATTTATAGAGTCCACCATCCTCGACCTGCCCAGAATACTTATAAATGCAGGACAAAGAGGACTTCTGGCTGAGATGTCGCCTCTGGATATGGCAAAGGCTTTGAGCACGGAGGCCGTTAATGTTGCGATTGACTGATCTGCCGCATATTTCATAAACAGGAACCATTCATCAGTTAGCCTGCAAGATTAATTCCTGCAGTGTATGCCTTCTTCATAAGATCTGTATTCCCTTCTGCATATTTCATATCTCTTGCACCTGAGGCTACTATTCGTTCCTTAATATCAAAGCCTATAAAGCTTAGTATGCCTTCGGTCAGATTGAAGCAGTCTTTGAATATGGCGGGATCAGGCTGCCCCTGGGCATATACGGTCACGGTTTTCTTTTTGTTTAATTTGGTTTTAAAGTTGCCTCCCAGTTCAGAAGCCGGGTACAGGAAAGCAAATAACCGGTCAATTAAAGCCTTTGTCTGGCTCGTAACCTGGGCCATATAGACAGGGCTGCCGATCACTATCGCATCGGCATTGTAAATATCATCATAGATTCCTGTCATATCGTCTTGCTGAACGCATTTCCCTTCTTTTGTCTGACATTTCAAGCATCCCTGGCAGCCCCTTATATTGAGCTGGTTTATGTTATATATAATCGTTTCAGCACCGCTGTCATGTGCACCTCTGAGAACTTCTCCCACGAGTGAAGCGGTATTTCCAGATATCCTCGGACTTCCTATAAAACCAGCAACCTTCATCTTTGATCCTCCTGTATGGTTTTCTGCTTAATTTTATACAATATTCAGGAACCCCTGTTGAAGCTTGACAAGATCATCCTATAAGAATCCCTGCAACCCTTCTTCCCTGCTTTCTCCCGTATTTGTAACAAAAATAGCAGGCCTGTCGTCAAGCGGACAGTTCTTTTCGCATTTGCCGCATCCGATACATCTTCGGGTATCGACATGAGGAAGAAGAAGACTGACTTCCGCACCGCTCATGTCCTTGATTTTTGTTTCCTCGAGCCATATCGCCTTTTGAGGCACGATGCACATCTCTTCACAGACAATGCAGGGTTCCCCATCGGCCCAGGGCAGGCATCGCGAACGGTCAATCATTGCCTCTCCGATCTTGATGTTCATAAGTTTATCTTTCTTCATCTCAAGAATCGCCCCTGTAGGACACACCTGACCGCAAAGTGTGCAATACTCGCAAGAACCGATTAATGGAACCAGTCTGGGAGTCCAGATGCCTTGAAATCCGGCTTCGAGCAGTAATGGCTGAAGTCCGCCCGTAGGGCATACTTTCAGACACGCCCCGCATTTTATGCAGCGATTAGAAAAAACCGATTCTTTAACACTGCCCGGAGGCCTTATAAGTGACGGATCTTTAACGGCAGGCCTTTGTCTGAAAAACGGCACGGTGAAAATCCCTGCAACAAGGGAAAAAATAACCCCCCGGCGTTTGACATCCAGAGGTATATTTTTCATTATTATGCCATATTGCACAGCCTCATTCGGGCACGGATCGTCACAGTCCATGCACACCAGACACTCGGTCTTCATCCGGGCTCTTCCATTATCGATTACGGCACCGCCCTGGCATGGTTTTGAACAGGCGCCGCAAGATGCGCATCCTTCGGAGACCTTGATGCCAAAAGGTGCAAATCTTGACAGCAGTCCGAGTAAAGCCCCGAGAGGACATAAGTATCTGCACCAGAACCTTTTCTCGACAATATTCAACAGGAGTACGATAAAAAATATCCCTCCAATGAGCATGGATTGAGAGAAATGAACTTCGTTGAACGGCAGGACGGTTCCCCTGAGAGATGAATAAATCCTTCCGGAAATATCAGCCGCACCTTCCGGTGCATATTTCTCAATGAGGTCAAGAATAGACATGAATAATGAACTGATAAAGGGATAGACATTTACTGTAATCGATCTTGCAAAGAGCGATAACGGGTCAAGAATCCCTGCCAGCTGAATGCCTGAAAATGCTGCTGCAATAATAAAGAACAATATGTAGTATTTTAGCCTGTAGAGTTTTCCCGGCCCGGTCTTTTTTGACCTGCTGAATGTTGAAATGGCATTATTCAATGTCCCTAGCGGACAGATCCAGCCGCAAAAAACACGCCCGAAAACAAGAGTCAGTACGATTGTTGCGAGTGACAGGAAGAGAGCTGCGGGGACTGCATGCGAGGAGATCATTGTTGTAATCAGCAAAAGCGGGTCGAAATCGAGGAACAGCCTTATGGGATAACCCATGGACTCGCTGCCCTTGTTCTCGGTCTGAACGAAAAGGAACAGGAAAACCAACAGGAAAGCGGCCTGGCATATCTTCCTAAGCCGCTTTGTTGTTATCAGAGAGTTCCAGGGTTTCATCATCTCTACACTTGCATCTTTTTAATATTAAGGTTTTCAATATCCATTCTTCCGATACGTACGGCATCGCCAAGCTTCACATAATCGAGATCGGCCCCTTTCATACCGAAGAGAGTTGCGCCATAAGAATCAATCGCCACCATATCCGTACCTGCAACAACAGTATCGAGTTTCCTGACATCCTTGAGATTGCCTCCTGTCGGACCGTTTGCCGTAAGTATCCGGACTGCATCAAGGATTGTAAGCGCCGGCCTCATGAACCTGGCCATATCCACAAGATTCTCACCCATTTTTCTGTGAAGCTTCCCTCTGCGGCCTCCCATGACGCCCATCATGTTTTTCATTGAGAGAGTAAGTCTCGATATCCCGTGGTCTTTTGCAACAGGCACATTTATAATTTTGTCAGCATCAAGAGCATCCTTGTATATAGGCCATTTTTTAAGTGCAGTTCCTTTTATATCCACTTCGATATATTTCCTGTCCTCCATGTAAATGACTTCTGCACCGCATCTCTTTGCTTCGGCGGCTATGCCGCTTGCCGTATAACAATTTATGGCGTTATCGCATGTATTATCAAAAACCTTGACTCTGCCGGCACCTGCATCGAGACACATTCTTACAACGGCCCCTACAACAAACGGATTCGTATTTGCAGCAAATTCAGGGGCCCTGTTCCATCCTATGTTAGGCTTTACCACAACAATATCCCCCCTGGATACGAACCGCTTCATCCCTCCCAGGGCATTGACTGCCGATAGTGTAATTCTTGCAGGATCATGCCCTTTTACAACTGCGATGTCAGGATACTGGGACTGAGCTGCAGCTAGATTTCTCAATCCCGGGTAAATTAATGTTGCTGCACCTGATATCACTGCGGTCTTGATAAATTCCCTTCTGTTCATTGTTCCTCCGTAATCACCCTTAATAAGAAATCACCGTTGATGATAAGGCTGATTTGTAATATATATTGTTTTACATTGAAATACAGTATGAGGACAACTTCTATGAAGAACTGCTTGCTGATTTTTGCCGTGGTTTTAGTTGTAGCAGCCTGCAAGCCAGATATAACAGGCACATCACCAGGTGACGGTGCAACAAATGTCAAGGGACACTCCCAGATAACCGCTGATTTCAGCACATCGATCGACCCGTCGAGCCTGCAGTTTTCAATTACCAGCAATGGAATCCCGGTATCAGGGGTTGTGACAGTCGAAAAAAATCCTTTATCAGGCGATGATGTAGCTGTTTTTACACCGGATAAAAATTCCATGTTTACAGCTGGCAAAACCTATACCGCCACAATCAAAGCCGGTGTTGCAAATGCGGACGGTGGTAGCAGGATGAAAAGAGATTTTTCCTGGAGTTTTACAATCGAAACCATACCGCCCGTTCTCGAATCAATTACACCTGATAATGATCAGAGCGTTTATGAAGGTTCACCTGAAATCACCTTAAAATTCAATGAAAGCATAGGTGAAATATCATTTAATGTCAGCCAAGAGCATACTCCCCCTGTTTTTTCGGAAGACCGTAAAAAGGTTACAATCAGGCTTAACAACATCAATGCCGGGCAGTCATGCCGTCTGGTGTTGTATGGTTTTTCGGATACCGCCGGCAACTACACCGAACTGAACAGGGTTGTTGAATTCAGCGCCGTTAAACCTCAATAACATAATCTCTTATCTTTCTTTAAAACAATATGTTGGGAGATTTCTTGCATTTCTCTCAATTTATCTGCTAGGAAGAGTCCTCACCAACAACTGCAAAAGGATAAGTTTATGCGCCAGCACATCAGGAATGACAGCATCAGGAATATTGCGATTATTGCTCATGTTGACCACGGTAAGACCACACTCGTGGATGCCATGTTCAAGCAGAGCGGGGTTTTCCGTTCAGGGCAGGACATTGAGACCAGGGTCATGGACAGGATGGACCTTGAACGGGAGCGCGGCATTACCATAGCTGCAAAGAACTGTTCGGTTTCCTGGAATAACGTAAAAATAAATATTATCGACACCCCCGGCCATGCGGATTTCGGAGGAGAGGTCGAACGCGCACTCTCCATGGCCGACGGTGCGATACTGCTTGTAGACGCTGCGGAAGGGCCTCTTCCTCAGACGCGGTTCGTCCTCAAAAAGGCTATGGAAGCCGGTCACTCGATGGTAATAGTCATCAACAAGATTGACCGAAAGGATGCCAGACCTGCCGAGGTACTGAACGAAATATACGATCTTTTCATAGACCTGGGCGCTGATGAAGAACTTCTCGAATTTCCTGTTCTATATGCAGTGGGACGCGACGGTATTGCCAAAAAGACACTCCAGGAGGAAGCAACCGACCTCAAGGCCCTTTTCGAGACAATCGTCAACGATCTTCCCGGACCATCCTACAGCCCTTCGGAGCCTTTTCAGATGCTTGTGGCCGACCTTGACTATTCGGATTATATCGGAAGGCTTGCGGTCGGACGCATATTCAACGGCAGTGTCAGCTCCCAGGACTCCCTCGTATGCATAAACGAGAACAACGAACATGTAATGCTTCGCGTAACCAAACTCCAGGGTTACCAGGGCATTGCCTTAAGAGAGATCGAAAGCGCAGAACCGGGCGATATTGTCGTAATATCAGGAATCGAGAATGTTAAGATAGGAGATACCATCTGCACGGCGGACAACCCCAAGGCGCTTAAGCGGATTACAGTGGACGCACCTACGGTGTCAATGCGTATAACTGCAAACAATTCACCCCTTGCCGGCCAGGAAGGGCCTCATGTCCAATCCACTCGAATCCATGAAAGACTCAATAAGGAAACTCTCAGGAACGTTGCGATTAAGATGGAAATCGCCCCTGATAAGGACGCCTTCATAATAAAGGGACGGGGGGAATTCCAGCTGGCGATCCTGATAGAAACAATGCGGCGGGAAGGTTTTGAATTATGCGTAGGAAGGCCCGAAGTAATACTCGAGCACAAGGACGGCAGGATACTCGAACCTATTGAGCATCTGTTTATAGACTGTGAGGAAAGCTTTCTTGGTATCGTTACACAGAAGATATCACAGAGGAAGGGCCGTATGCTTAATCTCGTCAATCACGGCAGCGGCAGGGTCAGAGTCGAGTTCAGCGTTCCATCACGTGGCCTTATCGGTTTCAGGGATGAATTCCTTACCGACACGAAGGGCACAGGCATAATGAATTCCTACCTGCTTGCATACGAAGAATACAGGGGTGATTTCCCATACAGATTTACAGGATCAATTGTTTCAGACAGACGAGGCGAAGCGGTAGCCTATGCGCTTTTCAACCTCGAACCGAGAGGCCGCCTTTTCATAACACCCGGGGAACCTGTTTACGAAGGCATGATTATAGGTGAACACAACCGGGAAAACGACATCGATGTAAACCCGACAAAGATGAAAAAACTATCCAATATGCGCGCAGCAGG
Source organism: Desulfomonilia bacterium (assembly GCA_036567785.1). Lineage (NCBI taxonomy): Bacteria > Pseudomonadati > Thermodesulfobacteriota > Desulfomonilia > Desulfomonilia bacterium. Next base: position 18,660 of record DATCTV010000004.1, read on the forward strand.
CAGGGATGACAATATTCTGCTCTCGCCGGTTACACCGCTGACTCTGGAAAAGGCGCTTCAGTTTATCAGGGATGACGAGATGGTGGAGGTGACTCCCAAGTCGATCAGGCTTAGAAAAACGGAACTCTCGGCCCAGAAACGACACACCACGACAGTTGCAAAGAAAAAGGTAATGTCGTCATGAAATGTTTTCCTGCTTGAATAATCCGAGGCAAATCCTATAAACATACTTCATGGGTAAATCCTCTTTCTTTATGGAAGGTAAATACGGCCCGATCTTGAGACCTGTAATAAGGAGGCTGTTCGCTCCAGTAATACTTCAGGATGAATTCCGCGAACCTGTATCCAGGCTTTCAGAAAAAGGGCATCTTGTCTTTGTTATGGCCAGGACAAGCGTAATGGATTCCATGCTTCTGATACAGAAGCACAAGGCGGACGGTCTGCCTGTGCCCAAAATGATTTTCGGGAAAAGCTTTACCCTTTTCCAGCCTGCATGGAAACTGGCTGGCATCATAAAAAACCGGATTACAAAAAACAACCCTGTAAAAAGCGGAGAGATGAAGGCAAACATAGAGCTTGATAATTCGGCATCGCTTCTTTTTCTTGACAATACAAAACTGCCGGGCGGTTTTGACCCTGTTATCGAATTGCTCAGAATCCAGCCTGAAATAGAAAAACCGATTTTCCTCGTCCCATTGAGATGTGTATATTCAAGGTTTCCTCTGAAGATGTCAAAAGATCAAAAAGAAGAGGAAACGTCCATGAGAGGTTTCAGCAAGTTCTGGACACTGTGGTGGAGAACAGAAGAAGAAAGCCATATCGAATATGGCGAGCCAATCGATATCAGAGATTTTTCCGGAAAATTTTCAGAGAGCAGCTTTATTGAAGACACCGCCGAAAAGATCAAAAACGAACTCAGGCATAGAATCGCCCAGCTGGGAAGAAATATTTCAAGCGCACCTATCAAAAAGAAAGAGTGGATAATAAACGCCACTCTCAAGGATCCGAAACTGGCGGAATTTATCGGGGACATATCAAATCCTGATAATCTGAAAAAATTTGAGACCTCAAAGAAGTACCTCGAACAGATAGCATCTGATATGGACCCGTCCTATCTCAAGGTCTTCGCCAGGGTGTTCACATGGATAGTCAACAATATATATAATGGCCTGGATGTCGATATGAACAGCCTCAAGAAGGTCAAGGAATGGGCCCGCAAGGGACCCATTGTCTATGTCCCGTGCCATAAAAGCCACATGGATTATATGATACTTTCTTATATACTTTATCAGAACTGGATGGGCGTACCTTTCATAGCCGCAGGCGCCAACCTGTCATTCTTTCCGCTCGGCATAATCTTCCGCAGGAGCGGGGCATTTTTCCTGAAAAGGACTTTCAAGGGAAACAAACTTTACAGCCAGACCTTTGCGGCATACTTAAGGACACTCCTTTTCGAAAAGATACCGATTGAATTTTTTATTGAAGGCACCCGGAGCAGATCAGGCAAACTGGCCCTGCCCAAGCTCGGGCTTCTCTCGATGCTGGTCGATGCATGGAAGGAAGGAACAACTAAAAAAGACATCATCTTTGTGCCTGTTTACATTGGTTATGACCTCGTTGTTGAAGAAGATGCATATGCGATGGAAATGAAGGGCGGCAAAAAGGAAAAAGAAAATCTGAGCCAGCTCATAAAGGCAGGCAGAATATTGAAACGCAGATACGGCAGAGTTTATGTACGTTTTTCCGAACCCTTTTCGCTTAAAGATTTTGCCAAAAGTAATGATGCAATACAGAAATCCGGTTCAGACAATGACACCATAACACGAGAGCTTGCCTGGGAAATACTGGGGGCAATAAACAATAAAACAGTGGGAACTTCCACTTCTGTCATGGCTGCAGCGCTAATGAGCAGAAAAGGTGCCATCGATGAAACCGATGCGATAAATCTTTTCAACATCTACACCGATTATCTTAAATATTTCAAATATGACATGTCGGATTCATTGAAAGACAAAGGAAGGGCATTCTCCGAGGCATCAGCACTTCTTCAGGGCAGAGGACTTGTCTCGATTGAGAAAAATGAGGATGAGCCGGCAATCTATGAGGTGGACAACGAAAGCAGGATACATATGGCATACTATAAAAACAACATTATCAACTGCCTTGTCCCTCTTGCAATTATTTCCAATATCATACTCAAACTTTCAGGCATCCCCAAAAAAACCCTGGAGGAAGAATACAACCGGATTAAGAACCTTTTCTCAAAAGAATTTTCCATTAAAAAGGACGCCTTCGAAAATACCATTGACTATATGGTTGAAAAGAAAATGCTCAGAAAGCACTGGGGCAATATCTCTTTTGAAAAAGACATGGCTCAACTTCTTTCTGATTTTTCAGGCCTCATCACTGACTATCTTGAATCATACCTGGTTGTATTCACTGGCATTAAAAAACTTTCGGGCGCAAAGGATATTTTCAAGGCATTTGAGTCCAGGGCTGAAATAATGCTCAAAAAGGATGAAATAGGAAGGCCTGAAGCGCTTTGTGTTCCCAACTTCAAAGGCGCCGTGGAGTATCTGAAGACCCTAGATTATATCGACAAGGACAATAAGATAAAGAATGAAAAAGGAATCAGCAGGCTTGCTGATGAGACAACAGGATTCCTTGAAAAATAAGGGTTGCCGCATTTTTTTCGTGATGAATTGCCGGTTTATCTGTTGCGTTTTCAAAGGAACAGATGAAATCCGGGTCGGTATCCAGAACTAAGAGGCTCTCAAGACACAACCATTTTGTAAGGATAATAAAGGATATGTGGAATAACGCTTTTTTTCAGGGAATAGAGTTCTGCATGGCTTGACAAGCACAATTTCCTGAACACGTGATTATTGATTTTTTATATCCGGTTTTGTTGCATTTGGTTTGTCCGGCATTATATTTTCCTTGATTTAATTTCTATGCAGGGAGGATATGATGTACGTAAGAAAAGCCACATTCTTAACTATCATTATAACCTGCGCGTGTCTGATTGCCGTTATTTATATATCATCCAACCTTATACTTTTTAGAAACATGGCAAATCTTGAGAGTAAATATGCTGAAAACAATGTAAGAAGGGCCATTCTCGTTCTGAATCAGAAGATTAGCACCCTCGATAAGAGTGCCATAGACTGGGCAAACTGGGATGATACCTATAATTATCTCAAAGGAAAATATCCTGATTTTGTAAAAGAGAACTTGATGGATAATACTTTCTCGGGTCTGGGAATCAACCTGATAATGATACTTGACAATAAAGGGAACATAAAAGTCTCCAAATTGTACGATTTAAAACTCAACAAGGAGATACCCGTTGATAAATCTATCAACGATTTCATCAAGTCAAATTTCAACCCTCCGGCTAAATTTAATAACGGTAATGTAAAGTCAGGACTGATGATTATTTCAGGAAGGCTGGTGATAATCTCAACAAAACCCGTACTTACATCTCTCGTCAAAGGACCTGCTGCAGGAACTTTGATTATGGGAGAATTCATGGACAAGACAGATATGGAAGGCATCTCACTTGCAACTCAGCTTTCCATCGAAATTTTTAAGAGTTCGGATAAGCCCTTGCCGGAGGATGTTGAAAGCAGAATTGCATCACTGAACGAAGACGGTAATATAGTTACATCCAAGCTCGGCAAAAATTTCATTACAGGATATACCCTGATTAAGGATATATCGGGCAAACCATCATTGATCCTTAAGGTTACAATGCCCAGCGGTACATATTATCAAGCCAGGAAAGCGATTTTCTATTTCAATATCGGAATAATGATAACAGGCATAATTTGTGCGCTGATTATCATCTTTTTTCTTGAGAGAAAATTCCTATCGAGACTTGATAAGATAATGAAAGGCATAATACGAATATCTGAAACCGGGAGTCTGAAAAGTAGAATATCTCTTAAAGGGAATGATGAACTTGCAAGGCTTGCCGAGATATTTAATTCAATGATGATATCACTGGAAACATCGAAAAAAACACTTGAAGAAAGCGAAGAGAAATACAGAAATCTTGTCGAATTTGCAAGTGATGGAATAATTATCAATCAGGATCAGACTATAAAATATGCCAATCCGCGAATGTCAGAAATTTCGGGCTATTCATTGGATGAAATCCTTGAATCCAACTACATTGATTTTATTCACCCGGATGATATTGTTAAAACCAGGGAACAGTATTCAACACGGTTGAATGTCGGTGATACAAGCAGCATCCTTGAAACATCCATCAGGCATAAGAACGGATACAAAATACCTGTCGAGGCCACTGCCAGGATAACTATATACAATGGCAAACCTGCCGGAATAGTTATTATCAGAGACATCTCAGATAAGAAGAGGGCCCAGGAAATGCTGGCCTCTGAAAAAGAACGACTTCTTGTTACTTTGAGATCTATCGGGGACGGCGTTATTACCACAGACATAAATATGAAAATCAAGATTATGAACAGAATCGCAGAGAAGCTTACCGGATGGAAGCAGGATGAAGCCTTTGACCGGAATCTTTTCGAAGTTTTTCCTTTAATCAAGGAAAAGACAAGAGAACGATGCGATCAGCCGTTGAGCAAGATTATAATGAAAGGAATTATTATCGAACTTGTCAGTCAGACCATCCTGGTATCAAGAGACGGGACAGAATATTTTGTTGCAGTAACAGGCGCGCCGATTCGGACAAAAGAAGGAGAATCTCTTGGTCTGGTAGTTGTATTCAGGGATATAACAGAACGTCGAAAGATCGAGGAAGAACTCTCCAAGATTCAGAGATTCGATACCATGGGCATACTGGTCAGCGGAATAGTACATGATTTCAGCAATATCCTTACATGCATAATCGGAAATATCGCTCTTGCAAAAGAATACAGTTCGACCAACGATAAACTTCTGGAATGTATAAATGAGACAGAAAAGGCATCAATCAAGGCAAAGGAACTTATCAGGCAACTGCAGGCTCTTTTCAGAAGCAGCTATCCGGAAAAAGTCAGGATGTCTGTTATGAAAATTATCAGGGATTCTACAGCTTTTGTTCTCAGGGGTTCCAATGTGAAATATACCATTAATTTTGCCCCGGACCTCTGGCTCGCCGATATAGACCCCGGACAGATATCTCAGGTTATATATAACATCGTACTCAATGCAAAGCAGGCAATGCCTGAAGGCGGAATACTCACCATATCCGCAGAAAATACTGAGATCGGCGAAGAACGTAATCTTCCACTGGCTAATGGCAACTATATAAAAATAAAGATCAGTGATACCGGAGTGGGTATTCCGGAAGAAATAATCACAAGAATATTCGACCCCTTCTTTACAACCAATCTTTCGGGGTCCGGTCTCGGACTGGACAGTGTAAAATCAATCATATCCAAACACCAGGGACTGGTAACAGTCGATTCGAAACCTGGTTCCTATACAACATTTGAAATATTTCTACCTGCATCCAGAGATCAGTCAATAAAACAGAAGGATTCAAACAGGGATATTTATCATGAACTCGGCAAGATTCTAATAATGTCCGAAAATAATGAGGAATGCTCGATCCTGGATGATATTCTTACCATGCTCGGATATGAAACAATAATTGCATCGAATTCCAATGAGGCTTCCAGTTTGTTTTCAGAATCAAAGAAACAGGGCAAAGCCCCTGAAATTGTAATCGTTGATATGAGTGAAGACATTAATCATTGGGAACCAGCTTTAAGTTATTTTAAAGAGATCAGTGCCGATATAAAGACAATAGCATTGATAGACAATAACACTTTAGCTTTCAGGGAAAAGCTCTCGAGATTTGATTTTAATGATTTTGTTTTGAAACCCTTGAAAGTTCAATATTTGAATGAATCACTGATGCGCATGTTTGCTGGGAGTATTGAATGACAAATATTAAATATATGAGTTATTCATTGAAATGATTGGCTGGAATCTGTATAGCATTCTGGTTGTATGTAATATCAACAACCAGAAAAAAAATATACATGGATAAAAGTTGGATCATGGAAGACGATTTACTCAGAGAAAAGCTGATCAGAAGAAAAAGACAGATCAAAAGGAACAGAGCGATCATTTTGAAGTCTGCCAAGGAGCTTTTTCTTAAAAAAGGGCTCAGCAGCACTACAATGGAGGACATAGCCGGTTATTCCGGCTTTGACAGACGCACTATATATAACCATTTCAAGAACAAGGAAGAAATTTTTGCAGCCCTTGTTTTCGAGGTTATTTCAGACATAACAATGGTTTACAACGAAGTTTCCCTTGAGAATATAACTCCCCTTGAAAAGCTGAAACAGCTTGTATTGAAACTTCTTGATTTATATATCGACAATTCACATCTTATAAATGTCTTCACTACCGAGATTGAGACTAATGACAATAGAAGGAAAAAGAACACTTCAAGCCTTGCAGTTAAAAATATAAATGACTACGGCGAACTGGAATCCAGATTGATGAACATGATAAAAGAAGCTCAGGATGCCGACCAGCTTATAGATGTTCACCCCTTCATACTTGCCGGCCTTTTGAATGAAATAATCTTAAGAAGCGTGATTGTCCTTCACCAGAATAAAAGGATCATCACAAAAGAAGATATAATCAGGGATCTTTTGAGAATCATTGAAGGTAATCTAATCAAAGGGACTGTCAGACAACCTGAGAACAAATTATAAAAAAAAGCCCGTCCAAAAGACGGGCCTTTCGTTTTTTGAATCTTACCCGATTACATGCCCATACCGCCCATATCAGGCATGCCACCGCCCGGCATACCGCCATGAGCCGGTTTTTCTTCAGGTATTTCAGCGATCATCACTTCCGTCGTAAGCATCAGACCTGCAACTGAAGCCGCATTCTGAAGGGCTGACCGCGCAACTTTTGTCGGGTCAATGATTCCGGCTTTGAGCATATCTTCATAAACATTCGCCTGGGCATTGAATCCGATATTGCCTTTCTTTTCCTTAACCTTTTCCACAACGATTCCACCTTCGAGTCCCGCATTGATAGCAATCTGCCTCATCGGTTCTTCGAGTGCTTTCTTTATAATCTTGACTCCGCTTTTCTCTTCTTCGTCAAGCTTAAGCTCATCAAGCTTCTTGATTGATCTTATCAATGCAACTCCGCCACCTGGGACAAATCCTTCCTCAACTGCCGCTCTTGTTGCGTGAAGCGCATCTTCAACCCTGGCCTTCTTCTCTTTCATTTCAGGCTCTGTTGCTGCACCGACCTTTATCACTGCGACGCCGCCCGCAAGTTTTGCAAGCCTTTCCTGAAGCTTTTCCCTGTCATAATCACTTGTTGATTCTTCGATCTGGGCCTTGATCTGCTTGATTCTGCCCTGTATGGCGGAACTATCGCCTGCGCCTTCAACTATTGTCGTGTTGTCCTTGTCAATGATAACCTTCTTTGCCCTTCCTAGATCTTTGACCGTAACCGAATCAAGCTTGCGTCCAAGGTCTTCGGATACAACCTGGCCGCCTGTTAAAATTGCAATATCTTCGAGCATTGCCTTGCGCCTGTCTCCGAAACCCGGGGCTTTGACAGCAGAACATTTCAGGGTTCCGCGAAGTTTGTTGACAACCAGTGTGGCAAGGGCTTCTCCTTCTATATCCTCAGCAATGATAGTGAGGCCCTTTCCTTCTTTTGCTATCTGCTCAAGAACGGGAATGATATCTCTCATGTTGCTGATCTTCTTGTCATAGATAAGAATGTAAGGATCTTCCTGAACAGCTTCCATCCTCTCTGCATCGGTTACGAAATATGGTGAAAGGTATCCGCGGTCAAACTGCATTCCTTCAACAAGTTCAAGAGTCGTCTCCATTCCTTTGGCTTCTTCAACAGTTATAACGCCTTCTTTTCCGACCTTATCCATTGCATCAGCGATAAGGACTCCGATTTCAGAGTCTCCGTTTGCAGAAATTGTTCCGACCTGCTCGATCTCTTTCTTGTCTTCAACGCTCTTGCTCATCTTCTTGAGCTCGCTTATGACAACAGCCGTTGCCTTGTCGATACCGCGTTTTAATGCCATTGGGTTTATTCCGGAAGCAAGATACTTAAGGCCTTCGGTATAAATAGCCTGTGCAAGGACCGTTGCTGTGGTTGTTCCGTCGCCTGCGATATCAGATGTCTTGGAAGCAACTTCCTTCACCATCTGTGCGCCCATATTTTCGAACTTGTCTTTGAGTTCGATCTCTTTTGCAACGGTTACACCGTCTTTCGTTACATTCGGGGCTCCGAACATCTTATCAAGTATCGCATTCCTTCCTTTTGGTCCGAGTGTCGCTTTGACGGCATTGGCCAGCTTGTCAACGCCCTTTAAAACCCTTACCCTTGCGTCCTGTCCGTAAATTATCTCTTTTGCAGCCATGATATATTCCTCCTGTCTACTCGACTATTCCGAGAATGTCGTCTTCTCTCATGATAAGAAGCTCATCACCCTCAACCTTTACTTCTGTTCCGGCATACTTTGAGAAAAGAATCTTGTCCCCGGTCTTGACATCAAGCGGGACAATCTTGCCGTCCTCTGTCTTCTTGCCATTACCTGCTGCAATCACCTTCCCCATCTGTGGTTTTTCCTTTGCAGTATCCGGTATGATAATCCCACCCTTTGTCTTCTCTTCCTCTTCGAGCCTCTTGACGAGAACCCTGTCCTGTAACGGTCTGATCTTCATAAATCAACACCTCCTGTTAAATGTTGTTTTTTATTTTTTTTGTTAGCACTCACTTCTGGCGAGTGCTAACCCAGATAGTTCCTTGGGATTTTTTTTTCAAGTCCTGATTTCTTTTATAAACAATTTAAAACATGCTCTTAGAAGCAGCCTATAAATGATCTGTCTATATTGCTTCGTTTATCTTCAATTTTTTTTGAATAAAGCCTTTTTTCAGATGGCCAATTACAAATCTGATTGATTTATTTCCCGTGTAGGTATTTCAAAACATTCTCAACCTGTTTTTATATGCAAAACAACGAGACACCCTGAATCATTTTATCCAGAATGTCTCGTTTAAAAATATTTACTGAGCAGCCTTAATCTGATCCCAGATCTTTGTATATTTCTGGTTGTTATCCCCGAGGTCGTTTATTATTTCGCATTTTGCCCTGATTTCGGGTTTCAGGAATATTGCCTGATTGTTCCTTGTTTCCGGGGAGATGAATTCATAGCTTGCCTTATTCGGGCAAAGGTATCTGATGAACTCTGTATTCTCGGCTGCAACTTTGGGATCGTGCAGAAAGTTGATGAATTTGTAAGCAAGCTCTGCATTTTTTGCCATTTTAGGAATTACAAGATCATCAAAACATACAGAAGTGCCTTCTTCGGGGATTGCGAATTCTATATCGGGGTTCTCTGACTGCACCTGCATCAGATCTCCGCCGTAACCATGAACAATATAGAATTCACCCGAGGCAAGACCGGTCTTGTACTGTTCATTTTCGAATTTTGCCAGATTTCTCTTCCATACGACAACCAGCTTTTTCGCGGCCTCAAGATCTTTTTCATCCGTGCTGTTTATGCTCTTGCCCATGAATTTCAAAGCCGCGCCTATTGTTTCCCTCATATCATTAAGCATAGTCATCCTGCCCTTCATGTCCTTTCTTCCGAAAACTCCCCATGTCGGTTTGAAATCCTTTGCCTTGCTCTTCAAATATCCGATCCCTGTTACACTGAACATATACGGCACACTGTGTTTCATGGAAGGATCAAAAGAAAGCTTGAGATAATCAGGATCGACGTTTGAAAGATTAGGAATCTTCGAATGGTCAAGGTCTATTATCATATCCTGCTTTTTCAAAAGAGTAACCATATAACTGCTTGGTGTAATGATGTCATAGCCTGTGGCGCCTGCCTTAAGCTTTGAATACATGGCCTCATTTGAGTCGAAGGTGTCTATTGTCACCCTGCAGTTGTTCTCCTTCTCAAAACGCTGCACCAGTTCAGGTTTTATGTAGTCCGCCCAAGTATATACAAACAGTTCGGATTTTTTAGAACCTTGGGTTTCGGAAGATACCTGCCTGCTGACATCAACAGGTTTGGTGCCATTTTTCCTGTCGGCGAACAGGAAGTAAATCAGCACTAACGCCAGCACGATGACAATAATCATTAGCATGCTACTCTTATTTCTCATGTTTCGTCCTCCTCCATAAGATTCTGGCTTATCACTACGGCCACGAATGTGACCAGAAGCAGTATTGTCGAAAGTGCGTTGATCAGCGGCGGAGACCCGTGTTTTATCATGCTGTAAATCCGTAGAGGCAGAGTTGTCGAACCTGGACCCGCTACAAAGAATGTTATTACGAAATCATCAATCGAAAGCGTAAAGGCAAGGAGAGCGCCTGATACTATGCCGGGTGACAGAAGCGGTATAAGTATTCTCCATGCCACCGCAGGCCAGCTTGCCCCGAGGTCCTGCGCCGCCTCTACTACTGCATAATCAAAATTCTGCAGCCTCCCGAGAACCACCATGGCAACAAAACTTATGCAGAAAGTCACATGTGATATCATTATGGTAAAAAGTCCCAGTTGCATTCCGATAGCAACAAAGAACAGCAGGAGGCCAATGCCCATGAGTATTTCCGGAATAACGAGCGGCGTATATATGAGCATATAATGTGCTTTCTGAAGGCCAGTCTGAAAACGGTGCAGGGCCAGCGCAGCAGTAGTGCCAATAATTACCGACAGCACGGTTGCACCGAATGCTATAAAAAGAGTGTTTCTTACGGCGGCCCATATTTCGCGGTGATGAAACAGTTTATGATACCAGATGAGCGAAAAGCCTTCCCATGAACTGCCGAATTTGGCTGCATTGAAGGAATTAACCACGAGCACGATAACGGGCAGATAAAAGAAGACAAGCAATGATATAGTAATAATAAGGGGAAGCCTGCTTTTCTTCATGCCTCCTCCTCAAATATCGGGGCTGCCTTCTTGCGATTCTGCATAATCAGCACGATTATCATGGGCACAAGCACCGCCAGGGTCAGGAATGCAGACAGTCCGCTGGCATGCGGCAAATTGCGGTCGGTGAAGACTCTCTGGGCAATTTTGTTTCCGATCATTTCCCCGCTGGTTCCGCCGACTATATCGGGAATTATGTAAGAACCCAGAGCAGGAATGAAAACCATCAGAATCGCGGTAACAATCCCGCGCCATATCCCGGGGATAAAAACCTTCATAAAGCTCTGGAACCTGTGCGCTCCAAGGTCCTGCGCAGCCTCGACCAGCCGGAAATCGAATTTTGCAGCAGCGGCATAAATAGGAAGTATCGCAAAAGGCAGGAAGTTGTTGACCATCACGAGCAGTACCGCCCCGGCATTATACAATAATGACGTATCAGGCCCGATGACATGAAGAAAGACCAGAGATTTCTTGATTATTCCGTCGGGATGCAGCAGCACCTTCCATGCAAATATCCTTACGAGAAAGCTTGTCCAGAATGGCAGCACGACCAGCAGCAGGAATATCTGCCTCCATTTTCCCTTTAGTCTTGCTATGCAGTATCCGGCTGGTACAGCAAGGAGAATACATAGAATTGTTGTTATTAAGCTTAAATAAATGGTGCGCCATATAATTATGGGATAACTTGGCTGAGCAAGGTCTTTCAGCGTATTCAAGGTCCATCCGGAGGCAAAACCGCCATACATGTCCGGCGGTTTGAAGGCGATTGCAAAAATCATGACTGTGGGCAGCAGAAAAAGTACGAACAGCCACACCAGAGAAGGCAGCGTCAGCAGCCACTCATTTGTTTTTTTTGAGTTAACCTTCGCCACCGTTTGTCTCCCCGACATAAGTGGGAGGAACTCCCATCAGTTCCTCGTCCGATTCGCTGTATCGTTCCAGCATGAAACCGTCATCAGCATGCCAGGATATCCATACGTCCTCGTTCCAGCGGATTGGCTTCTCGTCGAGGAGAAATCGGCTGTGTTGCTGTATTATCGCAAGGCGGTATTCACCGGTGCTTACCCAGAACCTCGTCATGGCACCCTGATATATGACATCTTCAACATGCACCTTGACTGTGTTGTGCAGCGGGTCATCGGAAGGCTTGTCGCGTGATATGCGGATTTTCTCTGGCCTGACGCTCAGATAGACAAGGTCGCCCTTCTTCCTCTGCTTGTCGTTGAAGCATACGACATCTGGGAAATCACCTATGTCGATCCTCAGATAATCGCTGCTGATTACATCCTTGACCTGACCCTCAAAGAAATTCGTGTCTCCTATGAATGCCGCCACGAAACTAGAGCTCGGCGCTTCGTAAATTTCCATGGGCGCACCGGTCTGTTCGATAATGCCCTTGTCCATCACCGCAATTCTGTCGGAGAGGCTCATCGCTTCACCCTGGTCATGCGTGACGTAGACAAAAGTAATACCGACCTCGTCATGAATAAGGTCAAGCTCTATGAGCATGCGCTGCCTTAATTTGAGGTCAAGCGCCGCAAGCGGTTCATCGAGGAGAAGAACTTCAGGCTTCTTGATAAGCGCCCTTGCAATGGCAACCCTTTGCTTCTGCCCCCCGCTTATCTGGTCCGGATACTTCCATGCCTGATCCTCCATCTGGATGAGTTTCAGCATGCTCCCCACTTCGGCTTCGATCTCCCTTTTGGGTCGTTTTTCGATTTTGAGGCCGAAAGCGATATTGTCCCATACTGTGAGGTGAGGAAAGAGCGCATAGTTCTGGAAGATGGTATTTACCTTTCGTCTGTTCGGTGGAAGGTCGGTGATGTCTTCTCCATTGAGATAGATTCTTCCGGTATCGGGCTTTTCAAATCCGGCAACCATTCTGAGAAGGGTGGTTTTTCCACAGCCTGATGGACCGAGAAGCGAGAAGAATTCACCTTTTTTTATCGAGAGCGAGGTGTTCACAACAGCACGAACATTTCCAAAGCTCTTGGAGATATTCTCGAATTCAAGAAATGCGCGCTGTGTCATCTCTCTTTATCAGGGCCTCCGTGATAAATAATTTGGTAGCCGTCATATAGGATAAGACCCCCCCCATGTCAAACAAAAAGGGGGGGGGATATCAAACAAAATATTCTAATATGAATTTTACGGTTTTCGTTTTAGCTCATATATGGAGTTCTACAACATCTCCATCCTTGAGGACATGATCACGCTGTATCATCTGCCCGCTGTGAGCGGATTTTCCCCACACCCTTGCAAACTTGAGTTTTGTCAGGAAATCCTTGTGAATCCTGCCGGCAAGTTCTTCAAGCGTGCTGTCCTTTGGCAGGACAAAAGGTTCATTCAAATCCGGTTCCCTGCCCGGATATTTCGAATAGACCCTCATAATATCCAAGAGGTCAAATACCGTTTTTAAAAAGGTGTCGAGATTTATGCTGTTCAATATTGAAACAGGGATTGCAGGGACCTTCAAATCGACAAGCTCGGTGAACGTATTGAAATCATCCATCTGTGAAGGCGCATCGGTTTTATTGACAAGAATAATCATCTTTTTAAAGGTCACAGGCCTTTTCATCCCCTCTTCCAGAACAGCCCCTTCCGGGAATATCCTGTTCGCCGCCAGTTCGGATAAAATATACTCATACTGGCCTATCAGGTCGGATGTTGTGTCAAGAAGGATCACAACAATATCCGAACGGCGGATCATATCGATCATCTGAGGATCGACATATTCTTCGGTCAGAGGCGGCGTATCGATGAGCTGGAACTGCACGTTTTCAAACAACGCCATGCCAGGAATCGGCTTATGCGTTGAGTGCGGGAAAGGCGAAATCTCAGGACTTGCATTAGTAAGTGCGGCAACAAGAGAAGATTTACCGGTGTTCGGCGGGCCGATAATCACAATCTGTGCGGCGCCTTCCGTGTCTATTAAATACATGCTTTTTTGTTTTACCGCGCCTTTCTTTTTCTGGGATTCTTCCTTCAGTTTCGAGATGCGGTGTTTGAGGTCAGCCTGCATCTTGTCAGTTCCCTTATGCTTTGGAATTACTGCAAGCATTTCCTGCAGCGCTTTAATCTTTTCCTCGTTTGTCCTGGCTTCCTTGAAACGCTTTTCAGCCTCATAATAATCCGGTGAAAGATTTGCAGGCATTTTTCCTTCCCAACAAGTTATCTTTTAATATAAATATAATCATATCAGTACCTGCTGCAAGATTATTAAAGGGTCTTAAACTAGTCGTCAGTGAGGTTATTTTGATATGATGAAGATTGACTGGCAATATCTGAGTATTTCAATGGTAGTTTCGATAATAATATCCGCCATGATTGCATTCGTCATCAGGAAAGTCCAGCCCGACCTCAATATCTCGGCAGGTACTTGGGTCTTTATCTTCATTGGGGTTTTTGCCGCCAACCTGATTATAGAAGCAGGCAGACAAAGGCTTCATAAGGATAATGAAGATAATGGAAAAACACCTTGACAAGAAAAAGACCAATCGTTAGAAGAAATTGTCGCTGGGGGATCGTCCAACGGCAGGACTACGGACTCTGACTCCGTCTATCTTGGTTCAAATCCAGGTCCCCCAGCCAAATTTTTTTGGTCCCATCGTCTAGGGGTCTAGGACGCTGGCCTCTCACGCCGGTAACAGGGGTTCGAATCCCCTTGGGACCGCCAAAGCATTTCAAAGGGTTAGATCATCAGGTCTGGCCCTTTCTTATTTTCAAGGCTTCGCCCCCAACCATATCCCCGACAGCGGAATTGTTACTATGGAATACGGAACTTTATATGCTTATGAAATTATGTTATTCAAAGCATGTCTGATAGGTTCTCAGCCACTTAAAGGGGGACATTAAGATGTTGATTATAATACGATTGATGAAGCGAATTAATCATAATTTCATCAGCGTCTCCAAACTACAAACTACTTCTACTTGGAGTGAGAAATGTTGAAATGCAGAATGAATAATTTGCTGATTTGCATATTATTTCTGGCGATGATGTTCATCCCTACCGCCTGCAGCAGCAGGGACAAAAACACTGACCCGCCAGGGCCAACTGCAACGGTGATCGACGACGAGACAGGCAACCCAATCGAAGGTGCTGTGGCAATAGCGATATGGAGAGGAACGCAAAAGAACTGCACAATTGTGGGCCCTCTTGATGGCTCATGCTGGGGATTCAGGAGGGCTGAAGAAACAGCTTCGGACAAGGAAGGCAAAATAAACATTCCCGACTTCTGGAAAACAACAATAGATCCCGGGAAAAGAGGCAGTGCGACATCTCCCCGTCTTACAGTCTATAAATTCGGCTATGTCTGCTGGGACCAGAAGATGATATTTCATCCGTCCAGCAGTTGGGAAGACCGCAAGGATTTCAACAGAGACAACCGGATCGTGAGGCTGAAGAAATGGCCTGAGGATATGTCGTTTCATAATCATTTAAGTTTTATTGGTAATTGCACAATGGGAGATTATTCAGGAGCTATAACGCCATTGTTTATGAAAGCATTCGAGGATGAAGGTCCATATTTTTCAAAAGAAATTGATTATAAACATTCACCGAAGAAGAACTAGGAGAAACTACTATGAAATTGAAATGCTATTTTATTATCCTATTTATAATTATTTTTTTCCCTCTAACAGTACATTCTTATAATGATAAGAAAACTCATAGATATATAACTGATGTCTCAATTCAAAGCTCTGATGTATATGACTACTTTAAAAATATACTTGGTTTTCAGAAAGGTTATAGAGATTCAGTAAATGGTAGTTTAATAACCAAGCTAATTCAAGACGGGGCCGAGCACGAAGACTTTGCAAACAGGGCATACAACCATTTCTACAACCCTTTACAAGAAGAAGGCCTTGATGATTTTCCATTTCCACATTTCAGATTATATGACCCCCAAACAAGGCTGGTTTGTGGTACTGAATATTTTTTCACGGGTATACCTACACTAAAATGGGCAATGGGAACTGGATGCAGACAATGCTGCAACAGCTCGAACAAGAGTGAAGATGACAACTGTAATGATTACTCATGGCAAAGAGCAATGGAGTCATATTATCAGGCCTTGACTGCAACCAGTGATAGGAAAAGAAACGATCTGTTCTCAGCCTTTTTTGAAAAACTGGGGCGGGTTGAGAAGACTCGAAGACTCGGGGACGCTGATGATAATATGAAATTAACTAGTTACTCTTAATATCATCAATGTCCCAAAACCGTTCCTCAAATCAACCTCATCAATTGATTATTTACATCTTGTCATCAAATGCTTACCGTGCTGTATGTCCTGTATCCCCCGCTTAAATTGTAGACCTTTTCGTATCCCTTCTGCATGAGAATCCTGCAGGCAATATATGCCCTCAGTCCGATCCCGCAGTATATAATAATCGTCTTGTCTTTAGGCAATTCATCAAGGCGTGCCCTCAACTCGTCCAGGGGTATGTTCACAGCGTCATCGACCGAATCCGCCGCGAACTCGACGGGCGTTCTTACATCCAGTATCAGGACATCCTCTTTTCCTTCAGGGATTTCGTTCCAGTGTACTATTTTCACCTTGCCGCTCAGGATGTTTTCGGCAACCATCCCGGCAATATTCACAGGGTCTTTAGCAGATGAAAACGGTGGCGCGTAAGCATGCTCTATGACCGACAGATCATATATCGTCCCATTCTTCTTTATGACGGACGCTATGAGGTCAATCCTTTTATCGACCCCTTCCATTCCTATGACCTGCGCGCCATATACGCGTCCGTCATCCGGAGAAAATATCAGTTTGATCGCAAGCATGTACGCACCCGGATAGTAACTTGCGTGCGAAAAGCCGTGCGTGATCGAAGAGATGTACCTGATGTTTGATGCCTTGAGCAGGCGCTCCGACACGCCGGTGCAGGCGCAGTTGAGGCCGAATACCCTGACTATGGCCGTTCCTATCGATCCCTCGTATCTGCTGACGTCTCCAAGCGCTATATTATCCGCAACTATCCTTGCCTCCTTGTTTGCAGGCCCGGCCAGAGGAATGGCCATGCGCTTGCCCAGAATCGGATGGATCATCTCAACGGCATCACCCAGCGCATATATGTCGGGGTCGGACGTGCGCATGTATTCATCCACGATTATTCCTCCACCCTGCCCAATTTCAAGACCCGCCTCCCTTGCAAGGGACGAGTCAGGCCTTACACCTATCGAAAGAATGATCATATCCGCTTTCAGAATTCTGCCGCTTTTGAGGTTAACGGAAAGGCCGTTTTCATTCCTTGTAACTGAAACAACAGTCTCGCTTAATATGAGATTCACACCCTTCTGCATCATGTGAACCTTTGCCAGAGAGGCCATGTCATAATCGAACGGCGGCAATACGTGGTCGAGCATCTCGACCACGCTTACATTGATTCCGATTTGCATGAGATTCTCCGCAGCTTCCAGGCCTATGAAACCCGCACCTATGACAACTGCCTTCTTCGGTTTTCTTTCTTCGATAAAGGCCTTTATCCTGTCCGAGTCTCCGACAGAGCGGATCGTGAAAACAGCCTCATCGTCGATGCCCTTTATCTCAGGGCGGAAAGGGTATGCGCCCGGCGACAGTATGAGCTTGTCGTATTTTTCCGTATACTGTTTCCCGCTTATGAGGTCTTTTGCTGCAACGGTCTTTGCTGCCCTGTCAATTGAGGTCACCTCGTTTCTTACCCTGACATCGAGATTGAATCTTTTCCTGAGGCCTTCGGCGCTCTGAACGAAAAGGCTCTCTCTAGCCGGTATTACGCCGCCCACATAATACGGCAGCCCGCAGTTCGCATAGGACACATAATCATCCCTTTCGAAGATGATAATTTCAGCATTCTCGTCGAGCCTTCTGAGTCTGGCTGCAGTAGAAGCCCCCCCGGCAACTCCGCCAATGATGAGATAACGCATTCCTAACCGCTCCTTATTGTTTTTATTGTACCGTCGCGCCTCCGCAGCATCCTGCAGGCGCACCTCCACATAGTACCTGAGATTGAGTCTTTTTTGAAGCGCCCGATGAAATGATTCTGAGTGCGGCGGCGGCTGCCTTGCCCACTACGTCAGAACAGTGGCCGGACATGCCCTGTTCTATCGCCAGGGTGGCGTCATCCTGGTTTCTCAGGTTGAAGCTCCTGCCCATGAGTTTTTTCTGGATATCCGCACAGCGGCATGTCCCGTACTCGGATATGAAGTGTTCATGGAGTTCCTTTGCAAGATCGTATGATCCGATTGCGGCCAGCGGGTCCTTGAACTCAGCGTATTCTCTGCCGAAGACAAGCCCGATCACCATGGCTCCCCCGGTAAGCGCACCGCAACTTCCGTCGCTGCTGAGACCTATTCCGTCGGCCAGGCCGCTTGCAGCCTTGAATACCTCATTACTCTTAATATCCAGAACCTCAAGTAGGGCTGCCACCGCGCTCTGGGCGCACCCGGTGCAGGTCATCTCATATTCCTTTGCAATATCCCTGATCCTTTCGATATCCGCTTCCTTTATGGTTTTCAGATTCCTCATGGTCTTTCCTCCGTATCAGGCAAAACGCCACGTCTCTTTGGGTGAAAAGAGCATCTTATCCCCTGATACACGTTTGTTATAACCGGCCTCGTCCAGAATTCTCGTCACCAGTACATTAGGTCTTGACGGGAATGGAAAGCTCTTTTTGAACTTCACCTCAGGCGTATCGAGCTTGAACAGCTCTTCAACGATTTCTTTTATAGTCGCTTCACCTAGTCTTGCATGCGTTTCAAGCACGTCTCTTTTCAAACCTGAATAGAATTTCTCAAACGTCGAAAAGAATTCAATGCACTCGTCTTCGCCCCTGGCACAGTCCTCGAGCTCTATCGGATTGAGCACCTCGATATTGAGCATGCTCATTGCATCCTTGAAAAAGGCCTTGCTCCTGTGGGCATCCGATGCGAGTGCAATAAAGCCCTGTTCCGCCATACGCCTGAACCCTCTTGCCGTTGTAATGCATTTCTCAAATGAGCTGTCAAAAAACGGCGGATTTATCTCGACAGTTACATCTCCGCTCAATAAAAGGCGGTTCTGCGGATCATAAAGACATACGTGCCCGGGGCTGTGCGAACCGTCATGTATCACAAAAAACCGGCCGATCTGCCATCCCATGAACTCGGTATCACCGAATGTCCTTTTCTCACGGCTTGAAAGCGGAAGTATCTCCGCCATTTCCGACAGGTTTCTCTTGTTCCCAATTAGCACACGGTCTATGAGCAGTTTGAGGGCCATCCTGTAATCCTCATAGCTCGAATCAGGCCTCAACTCCGTCAGGGATTTCCATACCGGTGCATATTGCGGTTCTTCATATTCGCTGAAATTTCTGGCGTATCTTTCGATCTCCTGAAGCAGTTCCCTCCAGGATTCGTATGGGTTGAAGAAAGCCTCGAGCTTCCTGAAATCGCCGATCCAGTGATATGCGCAATCGATTACCGGCACCTCCGGTTCGGGAAGAAGGAAACGTACGGTCTTGAACCCGGCCTCCAGAACAACATCGTTGTTGAGCGCATGATCCCAGTGTCCCTGGGTATCCATGAGGACGAGCGTGCTGCAGCCGTGGGCCGAATATTTCCTTAGCACATCGAGTATTCTCTGTCTGTAGAATGGCTGCATACCTGAATCGAGCATGAATACAAGATCACCGTCTCTCAATATGTAGACATTACTGGAAGGCGGGGCGAGAAAAAATGAGAAGCCTGCAAAACCCTCAACCTGCCATACGTCAGGGGCAATCTCGTTAACACTGGACTTGGCAAACGCCTCGTCCATATCCGGGAAACAAAAAGGATGAAGCTTCGGACAATTTTCTTTCATGTCATACCTCCGTTTTTTATATTTGCCTGGATACAGAGCAAGTCCCATGCCTGTTAATAGATATATCTTTCTTAGCGATTTTATTGGTCAATTAATTGATTAACATTCCTTTTTATCATTTATTGACATTATATTGACATTATATTGTCCATATTTTGTCATTTTACTTGTTCAATGATTCGAATCCTGATATCATATTCGGTATGAGAACAGAAAATGTAAAAAAGGACCGGACCAAGCTGACACCGGAGCAATGGAAGATGCTTGCTTTCCTTCATATTGCAGGAACGCCGGTCCATATAGATACAGCCGCTGCAATAGTTCAAATACGACCTGCTTCACTAATGGCATTGATCAATGACGGGATGCAATCAGGATACCTTATGGAAACGCTGAAGGATACATACTCTCTGTCGCCTGAACGTCCTGACTGGATAGAGTCAGGCATCAGGATTGTTGCAACCGGCGAATTCTTTTCTTCCACTCTCAGGTCAATTGAAGAAATCCATGCTTCTGATCAGCTGCACCCCAGGTCCATAGCGGGAATTCTCGAAGGCGCAGGGAAACTGTACGAAGCGGCGTATGCATATCATGGCGCCGCATCAAAATATCTTTCCGAAGGTATTTCGAATGTCGCACTCGAATGCGAACTGTCGGCAATAGATATTCTCAAGAAAGAAAAGCCCTCAAAAGACAGGGATGCGCTTTTCGTCTCCTCTGTATTAGGACTCTCCGGAATCTATATACGCATATCTCAGGCACACCCGGAAATCATAACGCTTCTCAGGGTCGCCAAAAAGCTGGCACTGGGCATGGGCGATAAGAGGTCTTCTGTAATAATTGACCTGCATCTGGGACGCTACTATTTCATGAATAACAAGCTTTCCGAAACCCTTGACGCCCTTGATAACGCCGTCAGAGAACTCGACGTATTCAAAGACGACGACATGATAGACCAGACCGAGCAGTTCGTAGGCATTTACTATTATCTAAAGGGTATGTACAGCGAGGCCTCAGACCATCTGGGCAAGGCCGTACATTCCCCATCGGTTGTCTTTCCAGGAGTGGCCGATTACATCCTGATTCTCTATTATGCCTTCAGCTGCTCCTGCACAGGGCAATTCCACAAAGCCATCGGAGTCCTTGACGCACACTGGCGTCGGACATTCAACCTTTCTGAACCCGAACATGCGTATCATGCCCGTGCCGTTCTCGGTTACATTCTTATCATGAGCGGCAGAACAGAAGAAGCCATCAGCCATCTTAAGGCCTCAAGATCGTATGAATGGAAAAACCCGCATGCATTCGGCAGGTGGATCACAGAGGCAGGCTTTGCGATGGAGGCATTCAGATCGGAGCGCATCAATGAAGCATACGACATACTCAAAAATCTTCTGACCGGTAACTTTCAGATAAGGCAATATCCTGTGCCCGCATTTCTCGAAATGCTCGCCGAATTCGATAGAAGGAAATATCCGGCAATAAAAGGCCTTTCATTTGAACAGGAGAGGCTTCGTATCCTGAAGGGCCTCAATGTTCATATGAAAGGCGCGGCCTTTCGGATCATGGCTCAGAACGCCGCATCGGCTTCTCCCTCAAGCCTTTTGATTCCCAGATATCTTTCCGAAAGCGAAAAATATCTTATCATGTCCGGAGACCCGGTGGAACTTGCTAAAACCTATGCCGAATTCGCAAGATACTATATCCGAAGGAAAAAAAATGAAAAGGCATCTGAATATGCGATAAAGGCATGGGAGAACTTTTCCGGCCTCGGAGACATATACCTTCCCGATGATATAAAACAACTGCTTACGGGCGAGTCAAAATCCAGGCCGACAGCGGTCGCACGTGATGACGTTACAGCGAGACTTGTAAAAATGATCGGCGACATCATACCCACATATGATTCCGACAGCCTTTTCGATAAAGTGCTCGAGGCCATAACCGGATTTCTCAGGGCCGAGCGCTCAGCTCTGTTTCTCTTCACAAAAGGGAAGAAAAATGCCCCGATATTGAAGGCATCACGGTCTATATCCAGAGACGAGACAGATACAACCCTGTTCCGCAGCTCACTTTCACTCATATTCTCAGTAAGAAAAAGCAAGATCCCGGCAAGCAAGAAGCTGATTGACAATAACGGAGCAGAGCGAACCTCATTATGCATACCGGTTGAAGCAGGGCCGGATTTCGACGGTGTCATGTACTTCGAATCATTTTTCATCGAAGACACAATGACAGACCCGTCAGGACCTGTTCAAGGACTGCTCATCGATATTGCGAGCGATGCATTTACAAAGATTATGAGGCTAGAAAATGCCAGGAACATGACTAAATCATTGCCGGGTAAAGACATGTCCCTCTCCGGCATTAAAGATGATGAAATTATTGCAAGTAGCGGTGTAATGACCACTATGCTTTACGAGGTGGACAAGGCAGCCTCAACCGATGCATCCATTCTTATTACCGGAGAGACAGGCGTAGGCAAGGAACTCGTCGCAAAGCGCATACACAACAAGAGCATGAGGGCAGGAGGACCCTTTATTACCGTAAACATTGCAGGCATCCCTGAAACGCTCATCGAAAGCGAATTGTTCGGTCATGAAAAGGGTTCGTTCACAGGGGCAGATTCACGACATATCGGCAGGATAGAACTCGCACACACAGGGACGCTTTTCATAGACGAGCTTGGAGATATCCCGCTTTCAGTGCAGATCAAGCTCCTTCGGGTTCTTCAGGACAGAACATTCAACCGTCTTGGAGGAGCAAGAAGCATAAAGTCCGATTTCAGGCTCGTCACTGCAACGAACAAGGATATTGAAGCCGAGATTGATAAAGGAAGGTTCCGCAGAGACCTGTTCTACAGGATCAACACCTTCCATATCCGTGTCCCTCCGCTTCGTGAGCGGAAAACAGATATCCTTCTTATTTCCGAAAGTTTCATCAGGCGCTTTATAAAAGAGTTCAACAAACCTTCCATTAGGCTTTCACGTGAACAGGAAGAAGCACTCGTAAATTATCCATGGCCCGGCAATGTCAGGGAACTTAGAAATGTAATCGAACGCGGCATCCTGTTATCAGACAAGAATTCCATCGATCTCAACCTTCCCGTGCTGCATGATCTAAAACATAAGGATATCTTTTCCGGCACCCCTACCCTCGACGAACTTCAAAGACGCTACATAAAACTGGTGATCGAGATGACAGGGGGAAGAATCTCCGGAAAGAACGGTGCCTCTGCCATCCTCGGAATGAAAAGAACGACATTAAACGCAAGGATGAAGAAACTGGGCATCCGTTGAGTTTTTTTATAACTGCTTTATAAAATGTCTCCCCCTATTCCAGAAGACTCTGAACACATTGAACAGAAGCAAAAGCATCAGGTGCATAACCGCTTGCACCGATCTTATCGGCGAATTCCTGTGTTACCGGGGTGCCGCCTACGATAATGCGCGCTGCCGGATCAAAGACCCTTATGGCATCTATAGTATTCTTCATATAGAGCATGGTCGAACTCAGAAGCGCCGAAAGCCCCAGTATATCCGGTTTCATGCTTTTATAGGCCTCAACGAATTTCTCTGTTTTAACGCCTTCGCCAAGATCGATGACCTCGTAGCCAGCACCTTCCATGCACATCCTGACAAGATTTTTCCCAATGGAATGTATATCACCCTCTACCGTGCCGAGTACGATCTTTCCCCTGTTCTTAATATCCCCTTTCATACTGCCTTTGAGGCATGCCATTCCCTGTTCCATTGCATAAGCCGCTACTATCAGTTCCGGAATGAAGGCCTCGCCCAGAGCAAAACGTGATCCAATCTCCTCCATGGCCGGCATCATTGAAGCTTCAAGGATCTCCCTCGGCTCTATCCCTTCACGAATCGCCTTTTCAACAAGCTGAACCGTCTTCTCATCATCCCCTGATTTGACCGCAGTATTAATATCTTCCAGAACCTTTATCATCACTGGTCTCCTTTTATATTCATACAGTAATGGGATATTTCCCGTATTTCTTCGCCGCCCTCACCATTGCCAGATAATTTTCCGGTTTGCAGCCCGGGTGTATGGAATTGGATGAGCTTATGATGTAACCTCCGCCTGGTGCTGCTTTGGCGATTGTTTCCTTGACGGTCTGCTCCACCTCTTCCTCAGTTCCGAACGGGAGCAGATATGTACAGTCGATATTCCCCAGAAGACACAGCCGGTCTTTATATGCTGCCTTGACCTCTCCTATGTCCATGCACTGGGGCTGATTGGGGTGGAAACCGTCAAAACCGGCCTCTGCTATATCATCAAGAATAGGCCCCATGTTTCCGTCCGAATGCTTTATGATTTTAAGACCCTTTTCATGGGCGCGTGTGACTATCTCCTTATGGAACGGGAAGATGAACTGCCTGTATTGAGCGGGCGACATCAGTGTGGTCTGGTTGAAGGCCAGATCGCCATCCAGTGCAAATACGTTCGCCCCGAGCGCCGCGGCCTTATCAACCACTTCAAGTATGTAATCCGTAACAATCCGTCCGAGATCCATGACAAAAGAGGGTTTTTTAATATAGTAGAACAAAAGTTTTTCCATGCTGCCCAGAAGCGACCAGCTTTCACGGAATGGTCCGGGCTGAACAAAGACCTGGGCTATATCAGCGCCCATGCCCCCGGTTGACGCCATAAGCATCAGAAAGTCCATGTCCTGTGGATGGTATATCTTGAGATCTTTCAGATCATCAGGTCCTGAAACCGGTCCGCCGACAGCAGTTGCCTCACCTTCACCGGCCACATACAGGACACGGCCCCATCCGTCCTTATAGTGCGTTTCGTCTATTTTCTCCGTAACAGGCAGCGTGATCGAGGTGAGGCCGTCCAGTTCAAGGGCCTTTGCAAATGTGAACAGTGTGTTGAGAAGCTTGATTTTCTCCTCCATCGTCATCTGGCTTGCAAATTTCATTGGAGGAAGGTCATCAGTGAAGAATTTTCCAATCTTGATAATCGACTCTTCGTTAAAAGCCATCTCCCAGACTGGAACCCGGTCAGGTTCCCTGCGATCCAGGGCCGTCAGCATTCTTTCTTTGCCCGTCATACGCCTCCCTCTTTCTGTAAACTGGAATTTTTATTCAGCAATTCAAATTCCCTGCATTACTTGATGGCTTTTGTCAAATATTTCAGCAGTTTTTTTACCTGTTATTCAAATATATATTAAATAATAGTTTGCCTAAATAAAATTGCGTTTCTAATCGATTCTTCATGGAAACATAGTCTACTTTCACATTCCATTTTATTTCCCAGTTGCTTTAATCTTTCATCTTATTTTTTCATAACCCTCTGTTTCTTCTAATTTTTATTTAACTTTCAATTTGGCATATTAATTGCTAGCCGTCGGATATGGCATACAAAAAAAACTATCAATCGGGTTTCAGGTACTGTTTGAACAGGGATTCCGGTTTTTACAGAATATTGGGCATTACCCGGGACTATCGTATCGCCTTATTGTGCGAATCCGATAATATCATCTATTTTATCATGTTTTACGAAATGGTACTGGAAGCATACGGGCCAAAACTTCACACCCCCCTGGATCTGATTGCCAGAACCGATATAAGAAAGCTGAAGTACATTCAATCAATCCAGAAATCAAAATCCGTCAAGCGTGCAAATCTCTGCAATATTCCGGAGATACTAAAAAATTATGGATTACAGTGGCACTGGTGGTGCGAAAACTACGGCATGAATGAAGGAGGACTTGTCTCGGATATAACTGCTGTCAATACATCAGGTAAATGCCTGCTCATATTAAAGGAAGATTGTCTGGATACATTGCTGATGTATTATGACATGTTTCATGATGATCTTCTTTCAAAAGGCATATACCTTCCACACCTCAAAAATATGCTTGATGATTTTGCCAACATAATCTCAATACGCGGGATGCTTACCAACAAAAACCTGTTCTGCGGCCCTTCCAGCACATGCATAAGAACACTGGGGGAACACCTTTCATCAATATCACTTTAAGAAAATTTTCATCCCGGTCAACACATCCATCTTTTTACGTAAATGATGGCACAACGCAGAGTGGAGACTCCTGCACAACCAGAGTCTTTATCAATTCGACCGAAGGGAGAAATCTCAAGACCTTTATAAAGCAAAAATTTCCCCACACTAACGTTACTCGAAATGACAGCCGGGGCGGTTGCCGTCTTCGAGCAGCCTCCACAGGTTCAGGAAAAAAGCCCGGTTGTCGGCACTTATATATTCCATTACCCCCCCCATCCTGCTGAAAGATTTAAGGTGGCGCATATAATATGCAGGGTTGTCTTCAGAAGGTTCCCCTTCCCTCCAGTCCCAGGAACTCTCAGACAAGTCCACAACAAATATTTTGTGCCCGATTATATGACTGCCGTTTTGAATCGATACATTCTGCGCCATTGAAAACGACTTTTCGAATATCATGGGAGACATCACCGCAGAGCCCACAGAGAGATAGACACCGTTCTCAATCCGGCTGACGCTCTCTGCAAACCTTAAAAAATCCCTTTCCGCGGTCCTTCCTATTGCAGCACCCTTATTCATGGGATGCGTATAAATTATATCATGCCCGAACATCGGATGAGCAGTGAAAGGAACACCGGCAATAAATGTCCTGTATTGGAGGCTGTATTTTTTATATGGATGATTTATTTCAATATGTCCGGATTTGAGCCCGGATTTTCTGATCGTATCAATAAAGTCCGCAGCTGAAGCTGCTTTTTCCATATCGTCGGAAGTCACCATCTTGAGAAGCTCATCTTCATCAGGGATAACGATGCCATTGTCTGCAATCATCGATCCTACGGCTTCGCCGTACCCAAGGCCCCTGTATGCCCCGGCAACAATGGCCAGGTTTATGAATTTTCCGGTCTCATCCCACATGCCGAACATGCCTTTACCGGCATTTTCTTTTACGTTTTCACTGCTCATGCCGATATATGAAAACTCCCAGTCATGGATCACTCCTGCGCCGTTCGTTGCCAGATGCGTAAACCACCCTTTTTCAGCAAACTCGGCAAGGAGCGGCCCGAGACCGTTCTTTATTGCATGGGCTCCGAAAGCAAGAATGACCGGACGATTCAAAGTTCGGGCTTCCCTGATTGCCCGGGCAGCACGTTCTATTGATTCAAGGGCCTTATCGGAAAGCTTTGGAACCTCGCTTCGGGAGTCAATTTTTTCAGTTTCAATTTCAACCCTGTTGACCCGTATATTTAAAGGATAAAATTTCAGATCAGCCCTGTTGAACAGGTTTTTTAAATCCATATCTATACACCGAACCTGAGTGCTGAAAAAACAAGTCCGATATCAGAGAAATCAGGAATTATTACATCTGCACCCGCGCGGATTAACCGTGATCTCTTCTTATGGTTGAATCCAAAACGCCTGACCTCATCGCTCGCAACTCCTACAGCCATAAAGTCCCTCTTTCTTGCTTCCCTGATCTCCACCGGCCCGTCTCCAAACACTACAATACCTTTGGAACCTTCACTTTGGATATTATTAAGGATAATCTTAAATACTTTTTTCTTGGGATCTTCTTCATCCGAATCTTCTGCCCCGAAAATTCCACCTTTGAACAGGTCTGCATATCCGAGCAGATTTGCCTCGTTGCTGACATCAGTTTCGTCCGTTCCGGATGCCAGATATAATATCACCCCTCTTCTATTCAACTCCTTAAGAAAACTTACTGCACCTTTGATAATAAAATCATCAGGACTGAATATTCCTTTCGAAACGCCATCAAGCCTGCCTGATATACGGGATTTCAGTCTTTGAAGATAAAGCCTTTTATATCCGGATTCCGTCAGCTTGTCTTTCTTCTCAACTATTCCAAACTGATCTATCAGCTTTAAAAGACCCCGCATCTGCTCGATCGTTCTCATGCCTGTTGTCAAATCAATCAGCTTATCGACCTCAAGACATATTGAATTATACAAACCGACCGGAAGCCTTTCGAGCTGACTGCCGGAAATGGATTCTATCATGGTTTCCCGCATGCATGTCTCCCAGCCTTCCCTGAGTGTGGATATGGTACCGTCATGATCGAATACGGCATGCAACGGGAAACCGCTTGTTTTTCCCGAAATAATCTCTATATCCGAATTTTTGAACCTTTTAGCTCTTCTTGGATCATCAGCCAGCACCAGATTATAAATATAGTCGGGATCGCTGCCGATTTTGCGCACCTGATCAGGAAATGGAGAACCGGCTGTAAAACGCTGAGTTATGGTTACGGCTGCACAGAAATTACCGAATCGTGCGGCGTCATGATGTTTCATACCAGACCCCAGGCATGCTGCAATTCCGGCAACAATGGCATCGCCTGCACCGACGGTGTCAACCGCACCTGACGTGTTTATTCCCCTTATCAGTTCAAGATGCTCTTCGTTTTTAACAGCGATGCCGTTTTCCCCCATTGTTATGAATACGGTCTGTTTCCATCTGTCATGCAGTTCATCCGATACTTTTCTTATCGAATCATCATCCACAGGTTCCTTCAGATTAAAACCAAGCACATTTGCAGCCTCACTCAGGTTGATCTTGCGCATTGCACCATCGAACTCGTCACTGTATGCCCTGCTGTCTACAATGAATACGGTTTTCGGATATTTTTTTATGATGCGAATAATTCGCTTTCTGAACCATCTGGTGCTGATGCCTGAAATCAGCTGCTGGTTTACTATCACGGCGTTCATATTCTTCAGTGCCGACTCAAACCTTGAAAGAACATCTTCTGAAATGTCCTTGTCCGGGGTATTGAAATTGCCGATATCAATCCTGGGCTCTTCACGGAAATCACTGTAGGGTTTTGTATAGGTATTGGTTGACCAGCCCGTCTTCTGAACAAGCAGGCCTGTCCGGTCAATCCCCAGAGAATCTAACTGTCTGCACATTTCCCGGCCATAGACATCATCTCCGATTATACCGAAAGCAAATACATTCCCAACCCCCAGCACGGAAAGATTCTTGGCGACATTGGCAGCGCCACCCAGTTCAAACCGAATCTCTTTCACCGATCTAGTCCTGAGACCGGTCTCAACGGAAATTTCCCCTTTATCACCGTGAAGAACAAGGTATGCATCGATGCAGAAATCCCCGATTACAGCAACTGATATTCCCTTGAATCCATTCAGAACAGCTTCAATATTCATATTCGCCACCGGCAGCATAATTAATGCATCCGATTATATTTATCATTATTCAGCCTGTCATTTAAATATCTTAAAAATTATTTACATTACAGGCAATATCCATATTAACATAAGTTTGTAAGACATAGAAAATGGTGTATTCTGCCCTTAAAGATACCTTGACACGATTAAATTTTTCGTGTTCTATTTTTTCTGATATAAAAATGAATCTTCATTCAATTCGCAATAAAGACTACTGACTAAGAGGGTGAAACAGGTGACCAATAAGAGTGAAAAAATAGGCGCGGTAATGGTAGTCGGATCCGGTATTGCAGGCATTCAGGCATCCCTCGATCTGGCTAATTCAGGCATGAAAGTGTATCTCGTAGACAACGGGATCTCTATCGGCGGCGTCATGGCTCAGCTTGACAAAACCTTCCCGACAAATGACTGTTCGGCGTGCATCCTCTCTCCCAAACTGGTTGAAGTCGGCCGTCATCCGAATGTTGAGATACTTACAAGAAGAACCGTTGAATCTGTAGAAGGCAAACCCGGGAACTTCAAGGTCAAACTCACAAAAGCCCCTCGTTATGTCGACTTGTCAAAATGTACTGGCTGCGGTGACTGCGCAAATGTCTGTCCCGTCTCTGTCCCATCGGATTTCAACGAAAACCTGAACGAAAGAAAGGCAATATACCGTCACTTTCCACAGGCTATCCCAAGCGGATTTGCAATCGACAAGAGGGGCACATCTCCCTGCAAAGCCACCTGCCCTACACATATAAGCGTACAGGGATATATCGCCCTCATTGCAAAGGGTAAATACAAGGAAGCGCTCAAGCTCATCAAGCAGGAGCACCCCTTCCCGGCAGTATGCGGCCGGGTTTGCAACCACCCGTGCGAAGAGGCCTGCAAGAGGGGGGATGTCGATGAACCTCTAGATATAATGCATCTGAAACGCTTCGTGGCTGATATGGACCTTTTTGATGAAACAAAATTCATGCCTGAATGCAAGGAAAAGAACGGTAAAAGAATCGCCGTTATCGGAGCAGGCCCTTCAGGCCTCACCGCAGCATACTATCTTGCTATTGAAGGCTATGAAGTTGTTGTTTTCGAAGCGGCTCCTATTGCAGGCGGCTGGATGACATTGGGTATTCCGGAATACAGGCTGCCGCGCGATATAATAAACGCCGAAATACAGATAATTAAAGACCTCGGAGTTGATATCAGGTGCAACACCGCTGTCGGCAAGGATGTACAGTTTGATGACCTTATGAAAGAATACGATGCTGTCTTCGTAGGATGCGGAACGATGCTTTCCAGCAAACTCGACATCCCCGGCGAAGACATGCAGGGAGTCATTCACGGGGTTGACTACCTGAGACGCATAAACCTCGGCGAAAAGGTATTTCTCGGTGACAAGGTCGCCGTTGTCGGCGGTGGAAACGTTGCAATGGACGCGGTGCGAGTAGCCAAGAGAACCGGCTCTAAAGACGTGTTCATCCTTTACAGAAGAACTAGGGCTGAAATGCCGGCTGCACCGGAGGAAATCGAAGAGGCGCTTGAAGAGGGAATCCGCATGGAATTCCTGGTGGCACCTGTTCGTGTAGTCGGCGAAAACGGTAAAGTCACAGGCATCGAATGCCAGAGAATGGAACTCGGTGAACCTGACAAGAGCGGACGAAGGCGCCCGATTCCGATAAAAGGTTCGGAATTCATAGTTGAATGCGATGCCATTGTACCGGCCATCGGCCAGGCTGCAGACCTTGGCTTCATATCAAAAGAATCAGGCGTATCAATCAACAAATGGAACAATATCGATGCCGACGAAGTAACATTCCAGACAAATATTGATAAGGTATTTTCCGGCGGTGACGTGGTAACAGGCCCGCAGACAGTTGTAAAGGCAGTCAATGCAGGCAAGGAAGCGGCAATCTCCATCGATCGCTTTCTAAAAGGCGAAGACCTTAAGGCCGGTCGAAGGACAGACTGGAAAGAGGGTCTTGCCGACCCCGGCGATACGTCAAAAGTCGCGAAGAAAAAACGCGTGAAGATGGAACATCTTGACCCGAAAACCAGGGCTTCAAACTGGGAAGAAGTCATCAAGGGCATGAGCGAGGAAGCGGCGAAATACGAGGCCGAAAGATGCCTTAGCTGCGGAATCTGCTGCGAATGTTATCAGTGCGTGAATGCATGTATTGCCAAAGCGATAGTTCATAATGAGAAAGCCGCAGAAGAGTTTGTGGAAGTAGGAGCCGTGATAGCGGCGCCCGGTTTCGAGACATTCGACGCGACACTAAAACCGGAGTACGGCTACGGAATTTATCCGAATGTCGTTACAAGCATTCAATTTGAAAGAATCCTTTCGGCGTCAGGGCCGTATTTCGGCCATGTCCAGAGGCTTTCCGACGGCAAGGAGCCGCGCAAGATTGCATTCATCCAGTGCGTGGGTTCACGAGATACCGCCTGCGGCAACTCCTGGTGCTCTTCAGTATGCTGCATGTATGCAACAAAAGAGGCTATCATAGGGAAAGAGCATGCCAAGAACCTCGAACCGACAATATTCTTCATGGATATCCGTGCTCACGGTAAAGACTTCGACCGCTTTGTCAACCGCGCCAAGGATGAGTACGGAATCCGCTATATACGTTCGATGCCGTCTACGATAAAGGAACTTCAACAGTCAAAGAACCTGCTTATGAAATATGTCCTTGAAGACGGAACAATTGTCGAAGAAGAATTCGACATGGTCGTTCTCTCCGTAGGACTTACTCCACCAAAAGAAGCCGAAAAACTCGCCAAAGCGCTTGGAGTCGAGCTTGAAGAGCATGGGTTCTGCAGAACACAACTTGAAAATCCGGTGCTTACAAGCAGGGATGGCGTATTCGTATGCGGAGCATTCGGCGGTCCCAAGGACATCCCTGAAACGGTCATGGAGGCAAGCGGTGCGGCGGCCTGCGCATCAGGGCTTCTTGCGGAAAGGCGCGGAACGCTTATCACCGAGCAGGAACTTCCTCTTGAAAAGGACATCAAGGGCATAGGTCCGCGGACAGGCGTATTCGTATGCCATTGCGGAATCAATATCGGTGGAGTCGTAAATGTTCCGGAGGTTGTTGAATATGCCAAGACACTGCCGAATGTCGTATTCGCTACAGACAACCTGTTCACATGCTCTCAGGATACAGCGGTCAGAATGGGAGAGATCATCAAGGAACAGAATCTCACCAGGGTTGTCGTCGGATCGTGTTCTCCGAGAACGCATGAAGGGCTCTTCCAGGAAAACTGTGAGAAGGCAGGGCTCAACCGTTACCTGTTTGAAATGGCCAATATAAGAGACCAGGATTCATGGGTGCATATGCACGAGCCCGCTGCCGCGACAGAAAAGGCGAAAGACCTGATCCGAATGTCGATAGCAAAAGCCGAATATTTGAAACCGCTCAAACCCGGCCAGCTGAACGTAAATCATGCAGCGCTGATAATAGGCGGCGGCCTCGCTGGTATCACAGCAGCCCTTTCCCTGGCGGATCAGGGATTCTCATCATACATAGTAGAGAAGGAATCAGAGCTTGGCGGAAACTATGCGAAACTGCATTATACCCTCGAAGGCCTCGACACCAAGAAACACCTCGCCGGCCTGATTGAAAAAGTCAAGGCGAGCGACAAGATAACGGTATTCACTTCAGCCGAGATCAAAAAGATCGAAGGCTTCATAGGGAACTACAAGACCACAGTGAGTGCAAAGGGAGAAGAGACCAAATTCGAACATGGGGTAGTAATAGTCGCTACAGGCGCTTATGAACTCGAAACCGACGAGTATCTGAACAAGAAGAGCGACAAGGTCGTGACACAGCGCAAACTCGAGGACATGATTGTCGAGAATGATCCGAAGATAAATAACGCCAAGAGCATCACAATGATTCAGTGTGTAGGTTCAAGGACGAAGGAAAGGCCGTACTGCAGCCGCTACTGTTGCAGCGAAGCCATGAAGAACGCGCTCAAGATCAAGGAGCTTGACCCTTCGAAAGACGTGACCATATTGTATCGCGACGTCCGAACTTTCGGTCTCAAGGAAGACTTCTACAAAAAGGCCAGAGAGCTTGACGTCAAGTTCATACGCTATGACGAAGACCGCAAACCTGAAGTGACTGACAACGGCGGCAACCTATCAATCAAGGTTTTCGACCCGATACTTAACCAGACAGTCACGCTTAAGACCGACATCCTTGCACTGAGCGTCGGCACCGCGCCGAACCCTGAGAACGAGGAAATCGGTAAAATGCTGAAGGTCCCGACCAATCAGGACGGTTTCTTCCTCGAAGCCCACGTCAAACTGCGGCCTGTCGACTTTGCAACCGACGGAGTATTCATGTGTGGCATGGCGCATGCGCCGAAGCTGAGTGAAGACACGGTTGTCCAGGCCAATGCCGCAGTAAGCAGGGCATGCACAATCCTGACAAAAGACCTGATTGAAGCCGAAGGCAAGACGGCGTTCGTCAACAAAGAGCGCTGCGCTGCATGCGGCCTCTGCGAGGCCAACTGCCCGTTCGGAGCGGTTGCCGTAAATATCGCCGAAGGCTGCGCAGAAGTGAACACGGTTCTTTGCAAAGGATGCGGAGTATGCACTGCATCATGCCGCATGAATGCGATAGACTTGAACGGTTTCTCTAACGAGCAGGTCATAACACAGATTCAGGCTTTTTCTTTACAGGATTAAGACAAGGATAGATTGGAGAACTCTTATGGCTGAAGATAAACAAGGCTGGGAACCGAAAATAGTTGCCATAGTTTGCAACTGGTGTACCTATGCGGGAGCAGACCTCGCTGGTATCAGCAGGATTCAGTATCCGCCGAATGTAAGAATAATAAGGGTGCCCTGCACCGGCAGGATCAACCCGTTCTACATTATGCGAGCCCTGCAGGAAGGGGCCGATGGTGTTCTGGTCTCCGGATGTCATCCGGGTGAATGCCACTACATCACAGGCAACTATCATGCACGCCGCAAGTTCGCGATGCTGAAGAGATTCCTGGGTTATATCGGAATAGAGCCTGACAGAACAATTTTCACATGGGTGTCGGCCTCGGAGGGGGAGCGTTTCGCCAACGTTATCAAGGGCGTTACAGCCAAGGTCAAGGAACTTGGACCTGCCTCCAAACTCGTTAAAAGCTACTGATTGGGAGCCTTGATATGGATGAAAAAATAAATGCAAAAATAAGAGAAGAGGCCGGAAAGCTCCTGGCAGACGGCAAGGTTGATATTGTCATCGGTTACGAGAAAGGGACACTGCCGTTGACCTCGACGCCCGTATTCATAACAAAACCTGAAGAAGCGGAAAGGCTTGTATGGGATGAGGGCTGCTATCAGAATCTGGCGAAGTTCGTAACCGATATTCTCTCAGCGCATAAGGAAGCCCAGCGTAAGATAAGAAATCCTGAAGACAGGAAAAAGAAGACTGTCGGAATAATAGCAAAAGGCTGCACAAGCCGTTCCATAATACTTCATCTTCAGGAAAGGCAGTACGACAGGGACGAGATAGTCATCATCGGCGTTCCATGCACAGGGTACATTGACAGGAAGAAGCTTGCAATTCTCGTCGACAATGAAGAGATCGTCGAGGGGTCGGTTTCTTCCGGCCAGGTGTCAGTTAAGACAACCTCGGGAGAAAAAAAGATCGCACTGACTGATGTCCTTGCCGATAACTGCATCACCTGCCGTTTCAACAATCCGGTCATATCGGACGTCATGGCAGGAGATCCTGCGCCTGCAATGCAGCCTGATAAGGAATATGAAAAGATCGAAGCCATCGAAAAATTGAGCACTGACGAAAGATTCGCATATTTTGTCAAGGAGATGTCAAAATGCATACGCTGTTATGCATGCCGTCAGGCCTGCCCGAGCTGCTACTGCAAGATTTGTTTTGTCGAGCAGACCCAGCCCCAGTTTACTGGGCTTTCGGCAGACGCTTCCGATACGCAACTCTTCCAGATGCTCAGAATATTCCACATGGTAGGACGCTGTGTAGACTGCGGAAGCTGCGTCAATGCCTGCCCTATGGGGGTTGACTTAAGGGCGTATCTTAAGAAGCTTGACAAGGATGTCCTGGAACTTTTCGAAACCAGGGCCGGAGCCAGGATCGAGGATGTGCCGCCTTTGAGCACATACCGCGAAAATGACAA
Organism: Desulfomonilia bacterium; assembly: GCA_036567785.1. Classification (NCBI taxonomy): domain Bacteria; kingdom Pseudomonadati; phylum Thermodesulfobacteriota; class Desulfomonilia; species Desulfomonilia bacterium. The sequence continues at coordinate 53,739 of DATCTV010000004.1, forward strand.
AGAAGATTTTATCTATCACCCATAAAAGGTGGATTAAAATATGAACAGCTTTCTAGCCGAAGTTAATGAGAAGATAAACGGTGTGCCTCTGCAGCGCTGTTATCACTGCCGCAAGTGCACGGCTGGCTGCCCGATGGCAAACATCATGGAGTATAATCCCAACAGGATTATCAAGATGATTCAGAACGGCATGAAGGATGAAGTCCTGAATTCTTCTACCATATGGATGTGTGCATCATGCGAAACCTGCATAACACGATGTCCCAATGAGGTCGACATCGCACGAATGATGGATGCACTCAGAGAAATGGCTCTCGAACAGGGTTATGCGGCAAGGGAAAAGAACATCCTGAAGCTGCACAAGGCATTCCTGCATAACATCTGGGTAAACGGCCGCATAAATGAAGGCATGATGATGGCTGAGTACAAACTCTGGTCGGGTGACCTCTTCTCGGATGTTATTATGGGCATGGGCATGTTCATGAAAGGTAAGATTCATCCCATATCACCACGGACGAAAGATATGGCCGCGGTGAGAAAAATATTCAGGGAAACAAAATAAAGGAGGCGCATCTTGAAACTTTCTTATTATCCAGGATGTTCACTGCACGGTACGGCCAGGGAATATGGAGAATCCGTTACGGCCGTGAGCGCCGCCCTTGGCATTGAACTCAATGAAATCAAGGACTGGTCATGCTGCGGTGCAACCGCCGCACACAGCACGAACTTCAAGCTTTCGGTTGCGCTGCCTGCACGCGACCTTGTTGCAGCAGAGAAGAACGGCATGGATGTGATGGTCCCGTGTGCCGCCTGTTTCAACCGCCTTAAAAGCACCCAGCACCACCTTAAAGAAGACAGCAAACTGAAAGGCGAGATTGAAAAGATTGTCGGCGGAAAATATGAAGGAAATATTGCGATCCGTAACCCTATAGACATAATCATAAATGACATCGGCCTGGAAGAGCTTGCAAAAAAGGTTGTCAAACCGCTTAAGGGCATAAGGCCTGTTTCTTATTACGGCTGCCTGCTTCTAAGGCCGAAAGAAATCTGCAACTTTGACAACCATGAGAATCCCGTCCTTCTTGACAAGATTATGGAAACGGTTGGCGCCGATGTCAAGCAATGGTCGTACAAGACCGACTGTTGTGGTGGAAGCCTTACTATCAGCATGACGAAGGTCGTCAACAACATGGTTGACAAACTAATGACCATGGCCAGGGAAGCAGGCGCCAATTGTGTAGTCGTTGCATGCCCGATATGCATGGCAAACCTCGACATGAGGGCAAGCGCAAACCTCAAGCTGCCTGTTTTCTATTTCACGGAACTTCTTGCCCTGGCAATGGGGATTGCAGGACCTGAAACCTGGGCAAAAATGCATACCGTTGACGGAACGCCGCTCCTAAAGGGACTCGGACTTATTTAAGGAAAGAGAGATGGCCATGGAAAAGAAACTTATAGCAAAAGACGAGTTGGCTGCAATTGCTGAAAAGATTGCCGAAACCATGACAGTGATTGCACCGGTTGCCGATGAGGACAATATCCTGTTCGCACCGCTTAAAAAAGGCGATAAGGTAAAACTTGTCGCGGGCAACACCAAGAACGCTCCCAAAAACTACATGTTCCCCAGAAGCGAGTGCATGCTTAAATATACAAGGACAAAGGCGGGTGTGGAATTCAACGGTGAAACCATTGACGCGGCACCGACAGTGCTCTTCGGAGTAAAGCCTTGTGATGCAAGAAGCTTCTGGCTTCTGGATTTTCTCTTTGACCAGGAAAAATACAAGGATCCATATTATATAGAGAAGAGGAACAACACAACGGTCATTGCAATCGCATGCTCAAAGGTTCCTTATACGAGCTGTTTCTGCACATCAGTCGGCGGCAGTCCTACATCCACCGAAGGTGTCGACGTAATGGTTACCGATCTCGGCGATAACTGTCTTGTCGAATTTCTTACTGAGAAAGGCGGGAAACTTGCAGACTTCTTCGGCGGGAAAAAAGCGGACAAAAAGGCCGAAAAAAAGAAGGAAGAAATCGCATCAGCTGCTGCTTCTCAAATCAAATCAAAGGTTCCGGCCAAAGACATCAAGGCATGGCTGGATGCCAATTTCGAGCATGAGTTCTGGAATACGCTTCATCAGAAATGCCTGGCCTGCGGCACATGCACCTATCTTTGCCCGACATGCCACTGCTTCGACATACAGGACGAGATAAAAGGCTCAGACGGCAAAAGGATCAGGAATTGGGATTCCTGCATGTTCTGGCTGTTTACGAAAGAAACATCGGGCCATAATCCCAGGCCTTCTCAGAAAGAGCGATGGCGCCAGAGGGTGATGCACAAATTCCGCTATTATGTAGACAACTTCGATGCGATTGCATGCGTCGGCTGCGGCAGATGCGTAATGTTCTGTCCTGTCAACATGGACATCCGCAAAATCGTCGAAGACATTTCAAAACAGAGTCAGGGGTGAGCAATGAATAATCCTTATGTTCCCTTCCCGGTGAGGGTTGATAAGATAATTACAGAAGTCGACACGAAAGACATCAAATCTTTCAGGTTTGTATTTGTCAATCCCGAGGACGAGCAGAAGTTTGCATATATCCCGGGCCAGTTCGGAGAACTTTCAATTTACGGCAAGGGCGAATCCCCGATCGGTATCGCAAGCTCGCCTACCCAGAAAGGCTATGTGGAATTCACTGTACAGAAGGCCGGTGTTGTAACGTCAGCCCTGCATGAGATGGAAGAAGGCGCTCTCATGGGGATCAGGGGACCACTCGGCAATTCCTGGCCGCTTGAATTTCTCAAAGGAAAGAACATAGTTGTAGTAGGAGGCGGATTCGCATTCACAACACTGCGTTCCCTCATCATATACATGCTTGATGAGAAAAACCGTAAAGACTTCGGCAACATCACATGCATCTACGGCGCAAGGACTCCCGGCCTCCTTCTTTACAAGAACGAGCTTGAGGCATGGGGGAAAAGGGATGACATAAACCTTCATGTAACTGTCGATAAGGCTGATTCAAGCTGGAAAGGCAGGGAGGGATTTGTCCCGGCAGTCTGCAAGGAAGTGGCACCCAGCAACGAAAACGCAGTTGCAGTAATATGCGGGCCCCCGATCATGATCAGGTTTACGCTGCCTGTTTTCTTTGACCTGAACTTTTCCAAGGAAAACATCCTCACATCTCTCGAAATGCGGATGAAGTGCGGAATCGGCAAATGCGGCCGCTGCAACGTCGGAAACAAATACGTCTGCAAGGATGGTCCTGTATTCTCACTTGCTGAGTTGGACAACCTTACAAAAGAATATTAAAGATTAATCTTATATCCCTGAAAAGCGGCATATCCTGCCGCTTTTTTTATTTAAAGGTTCATACATATTCATATCGTCTCATCTGGCAACTGACCTGCTCCATAGATGTCAACAGGCCTCTGATTTTTAAATCATATAGACAGCCACGTGCAAATTACTTTTAAGAATATTAACTAACATGTTAATTGCACTTAAATACAATTCATATTTCAGTTTTTTCTTTTTAAGTCACAATTTAATTGACACCTGAAGCAGTTCTAATTATGTCGTTCAATATAATCAGAATCAGGCTGAAAACTAATAATTGAAAGGAAAGGATATATGGACACTTACTACATTGACGGACAGTTTGTGGATGACGACAAGGCGGTTTTATGCGCAAAAGACATAGTTGTATTGAGAGGATTCGGCGTATTCGACTTTCTTATTACCTACAACAGGCGTCCATTTTATCTTAAAGAGCATGTCGAGCGCCTTGAGAACTCGGCAAAATATATAGGCCTCGAACTCAAACACACCAATGCCCAGATGTGTGAAATTGTAGAAGAAACCATAAAGAAGAATCCTCACCATAAAGAATTAAATATACGTATCGTTTATACCGGCGGCGTAAGTTCCGACGGGGTTTCACCTGAAGGCAAAGGCATCCTCATGGTTATGGTGACAGGCAAACATATGCTTCCGCCATCATGGTACACCGACGGCGTTAAAGTCATAACCGTCGATATGGAAAGATTTATTCCCGGAGCCAAGAGCACGAATTATCTTTCTGCGGTTTTCGCACAGCAGCAGGCCAAAAGAGAAGGCGGCGTTGAGGCTATATATGTCGACAGGCATAATCGCATTCTTGAAGGCACAACAACAAACTTTTTCTTCTTCAAGGACGGCAAACTCATAACATCCGGTAATGACATATTACCGGGAATCACTCGCAGTGTAGTATTGAAGCTTGTTCAGAACCGTTTTGATGTGAATATCAGGGATATCGACAAATCGGAACTTGAGAGCATGGAAGAGGTTTTCATTACCGCATCAAACAAAGAAATCGTCCCGGTTGTGAAGGTGAATGATATACAGATAGGCAGCGGACTGGTTGGAAAAAATACACTCGAGATCATGCGCCTGTTCAAAGAATATACAACAGCATACGGTGAGGGAAAAATATAAACAAAAATGGACAACGACAACCCAATACCACCCCTTACAAGGGCTGAAATCGATCTCAATGCCCTTGCGCATAACTTCCGGGAACTGAGACGGGTCACCTCAAAAACCTCAAGGATTATGGCGGTAGTCAAAGCTGACGGTTATGGCCATGGCGCAGTAAAGGTCTCACAGACGGCATTGGCCAATGGCGCTGATTTCCTGGCGGTTGCGAGAATATCTGAAGCCGCACAGCTCAGGCAGTCAGGCATAAACGCCCCGATACTGCTTTTTGGATACTGTTCCCCGGCTTATGTGGATTACCTGTCAACTAACGATATAAGGGCTTCAATCAATTCGCTGGAATCCGCCAGAGCTCTTTCAGATGAGGCCGTCAGGCAGCATAAAAACTTAAAATCGCATATTAAAATCGATACCGGAATGGGAAGACTGGGTCTTATGTCGGACATGTCCGCCTTGACGCCTTTTCCAAAGAGTGAAATGAACCGTACAATAAAGGAAATACTGGATATCGCCAGAATGCCGGGACTTCAGATTGAAGGAATCTACACACATTTTGCACGTGCGGACAGTCGTGATAAAACTCATGCATTGTCACAGTTCAACATATTCATGGATATTCTGACTCAATTAAAAAAACATTCATTCGAGGTCGAGATCCGCCATGCGGCCAATAGTGCTGCAACAATCGAAATGCCAGAAACACATCTCGACATGGTAAGGCCGGGCATTGCACTGTATGGACTCTGGCCGTCGAATGAAACAGACAGAGAAATGATAAGTCTCAAGCCGGTAATGTCTTTAAAGTCCTGCGTAATCCATGTAAAGGAAGTGCCCGCTGGATTCAAAGTCAGTTATGGGTGTACCTGGGAAAGTGTCAGGTCCACAAAAATAGCCACAATACCTCTCGGTTATGCAGATGGATACGAAAGGCTGCTTTCTTCAAAAGGCTCAATGCTCGTCAGAGGACAAAGGGTTCCTGTTGTGGGAACAATATGCATGGACCTGACAATGCTCGATGTGGGCTGTCTGGAAAACATAGATATTGAAGATGAGGTTGTCATAATAGGAAAGCAGGGTGATAATGAAATTACGGCCGATGAGATTGCCGGTTCGATCGGAACGATTAATTATGAGATTGTGTCATCTCTGGCGCCGCGAGTACCAAGAATATACATATAAAGGCAGTTCTCATGAACCTTGATTCAAGCTGCAAGGCATCTGATGGGTTTGACTGGAAGAACGGATGCTGGATAAATGAGAAAGCGCAGAAGCCTGACGCCGAGATTATCATTTCCGGCGACTGGGCGCCTATCCGCGCATTCGATGAAATAATCGAGAACGCCCCCGAATCGATCTACGGTAATGTCCTCAATGTATTACGGGGCAGCAATCTCCGCATTACCAACCTTGAATGCACTCTCTTCGGCGATACGCCCGTATGGAAAAGCGGAGCTGTTTTCAAGGGCCGTCCGGAGCACATCAAAGGCCTCACATCAGTTCCATTCGAGATAGTAACATTAGCCAATAACCATGTATTCGACTACGGTGTCGATTCTTTTGAAAAGTCGCTGGAACTACTCGATAAAAATTCCATACGATTCCTCGGCGCAGGAATGTCAGCAAATGAGGCTCAAGCACCACTGATTCTAAATCTCAAGGGTATCAGAATCGGCATCATCAATTTCAGCGAAGGCGAAGACCTTACATCCGCAATCGACGGTCCGGGCGTATTCGGCTGGGATATCGACAAGGTCGCGAGATTAACCGGTGAGATCCGTGGCAAAGTCGATATCATCATCGTAATCTGTCATTGCGGCGTTGAATATATCGCTTTCCCACCCCCCTATGTGACAGATGCCTTCAAACGCATAGCTGATGCAGGCGCAAACCTGATCATAGGACACCACCCGCATGTGCCGCAAGGCATAGAGATATACAAAGGCATACCTCTTTGCTACAGCCTCGGCAATTTCGTGTTCTATCAGGAGACAGATCTGCTCCACCGAAAGATGGGTTATCTTGTAAAGGCTGGCCTTTCGAGAAATGGTGTTTCAGGCATAAGCGTCATTCCATATGAGATAGGCGGCACAAGTCTGGCCCTTCTTGAAGGAGAGAGACTCAGCATGTTCTTTGATAATCTTCAAAGGATATCCGCACCTCTTTCAGACGATATCAGCATCAGGGATGCCTGGAACGGCTTCCTGCGCTACTACGGCACAGACGGCTTCAAAAACGAGATAGATACACTTATGAAGAAACTGGCTGACGAACCGAAGAAAGGCGCGGCCATGTTCCGTAACCGCATTGCCACTATGCAGCACAATCAGCACTGGATAGACGCCATGACCAGGATCATTGAAGGGAAAATAGACGAATCACCAGACTGGGCTTATGAACTTACGACAAAATGGATGACGGAAAAGCGGTGATCCGATGACATCATTTTCCGGAAAGAACGAAATCTCTTTGCTTATTACCGATTCCGGCCTTGGAGGACTTTCCGTCTGCGCGGACATAGTCGAAAACCTGAAAAAATACCGCCCGTTCGGACACGCAAAACTCACTTATTTCAATGCCTGGCCCGAACAGAACAGGGGCTATAATCTCCTTCCGGATATGAACGAAAGGATACGAGTATTCAACCGCGCTCTTATCGGAATGGAAAAATTCAAACCCGACATGATAATGATTGCATGCAACACGCTCTCTACCATATATCCCAAAACCGAGTTCAGCAGGAACACGAAGACCCCTGTCATGGGCATAATCGATACCGGCGTGGAGATTATAAGCAAAGAAATGGCATCACAGCCTGGAAGCAGGGTGATCATACTGGGGACTCCGGCCACGATCGAATCGGATGCTCACAGGAAAGCGCTTATTGAAAAAGGCATTCCCGACGAAAGGATCATCCTGCAACCATGCGACAAACTCGCAGGGGAGATCGAAAAAGACCCTGCAAGCGAAGCCGTCGTTTCCATGATAGACCGCTATATAGGTGAAGCCTCCATCAAGGCCGTGAACAGGACTCTTCCCGTAATCGCAGCCTTCTGCTGCACCCATTACGGTTACAGTCACGACGTTTTCATGGATAAGCTGAAGAAATATTTTGAAGCTCAGATTACAATACTCAACCCGAATAAAGAAATGAGCGAAACCATCTTCAAGGATGGTGTGGCCGGAAGTCAAAACGATATCAGGATCGACCTGGAGGTAGTCTCAAGGATTATCCTGAGCGATGAGAAAATAGCTTCGATTTCCCGCATTCTCGAGGCTTCTTCCCCGATGACTGCGGATGCACTCAGAAATTACCGGCATGATCCGGATTTGTTTACATTCTAAAGACAAGGAGATCAACTAATGAAAAAGGTACTGATAGTAACGGGTCCCGGCGGTGACGCTCAGGGATGGGGCGACATGAAGGTGACAAACATAATGTGCGAAACGCTCAACACAGGGGACAGATCGGCTGAAATTGCCTATGTTGAGACCCTTGATGATTTCATGAAGGCCATCAACAACAAGTCATACGATATTGTCTGGAGTGCGCTTTATTACATATCCCAGCGTGAGGACATAATCGGCATCAAGGGCGATATCGACTGGGTGGCGGATATCATGGACGATAAGGGCATCCCTTATATCGGACCGAGCGCTCTCACAATGAAGCAGCTCATACAGAAATACGAAACCCATAGAATCATGCACGAACACGGAGCGCTGTGTCCGAAGCATTTCCTCGTTGACGTCGGATGCGACATTCCCGATGGCATCCCCTTCCCGGCCTTTGTAAAACCTAACTGTGAATCGCGCTCTATCGGTATCAGCGACGAAAGCGTCGTACACAACAGGGAACAGCTCGAAAAGCGCATAAAATACGTACACGACGAACTTGAACAGGCGGCCCTCGTCGAGGAATATCTGCCGGGCCAGGAATATACCGTGCTCATGTTCGGAAACGGCAGGCTCCAGGAAATACTGCCGGGAAAGGTAACCGTCGACAAGTCCCACTACGGCAAATATCAGATATTAAGGAGCGACCTCAGGGGTGTTGGACTTACAAAGATAAGCATACCCGAAACCAAGTTCGAGGAGTCAAAAGAACTCTGCAAACAGGCGACCGATGCACTCAACTGCCTCGATCACGTCAGGGTGGACATGCGCGTGGGGTCCGACGACAGACTGCGCGTCATAGAGATAAACGGCATTCCCGGCCTGAAACCGTACAAGAGCTGGAGCCCGCAGATATATTCCCTTTATCACCCGTCCGGCAAAGGCCATATGGAAGAATACAAGGAGATGCTGCATCTGATCGTCACCTCGGCCCTGGAAAGATACGGCATCAATCAGGCTTAGCGAAAACAACGAATGAATATCCCCTTCGACCCTGAAATTGCCGAAAGGTTTAAAAACCTGGGACATATCAATGGCACAGGCCCTGAAGGCGGATATTCATTCGATATCGATATTTCCGTTCCATACATAGCAACCGCAATACATGCGGGCCACAGAGTAAGAAAAGAGCTGCTTCCCCTGATGAGCATTTCCGAAGAGGCAAGACTTTTCGAGGAAGACCCTGCAACCGATACCATGATCAGAGGGTGCAGGAGTACCGTTTGGGCGCTGGATTCAAGGGCCGAATATGACCTCAACCGCCCTTCCGAACTCGCACTTCCCCTGAGCCCTGAAAGGTTCTGGGGAGTCAGTGTCTATAAGGAACAGCCCGATGAAAAAATGAATATGGCCAGCCTTGAAAAATATGAGGCATTCTACCTCTTCATGGGAACCTGCATAACCGTTCTTCTCGAAAGGTTCGGACACTGCATTATTTACGACATTCATTCATATAACATTTCAAGACAGGTTGAGAAAGGGATAGCAAACCCGCCGGTGTTCAATCTGGGGACAGCGCTACTTGACAGGAAACGCTGGGATAAAGCCATTAAAAGATGGCTCGAATGCCTCGGTGATATATCTATTCCAGGCATTGAAGTGAGCGCTGCCGAGAATCTCGTTTTCTTCGGAAAAGGAGAGCTGTGCAGAAGGCTAAGTGCCTGGAACGAAAACATCCTTGTCCTTCCCACAGAAGTATCAAAGATTTACATGGATGAACATAAAGGTGTTATCTATCCGGAGATTGTCGAAGCCATAAAAGAAGGTCTGGCAAGTGCAGTTGCCATACATTCCTTTCAATCATAACCTGCACAGCCATGACTGATAAATTCAAATGGGGAATTCTGGGTTGCGCTAATATAAGCAGGGCAATCTTTGACGCTATGAAGCTCACAAAAAACGGCGTCGTTCACGCCATTGCAAGCCGCGACATCAAAAAGGCCCAGGAATGGCAGCGGCTGTATGGAATTGAAAAAGCCTGCGGTTCATATATTGAGCTTCTTGATTCAGGCGGTATCGATGCAATCTATATCCCTCTGCCCAACAGCATGCATGCCGAATGGTGTCTGAAGGCAATCGAAAGACGCATTCCGGTCCTCTGCGAAAAGCCATTTGCCCTTAATGCAGAACAGGCTCTAACCGTCACCGAAGCATCAGCAGAATCGGGAATACCTGTCGCGGAAGCCTTTATGTACAGATTTCACCCATTGTATAAAAAAGTGCTCGACGCGGTTTCGCAGGGAAGGATTGGAAAACCATCAACCATCTTCAGCCGCTTTACATTCATGCTGGACGATCCTGAATCCATTTGCGCAAATCCCGGCCTTGGCGGAGGGGCCCTGATGGATGTCGGTTGCTACTGCGTCAACCTCTCGCGCCTCATTACAGGATGCGAACCGTTAAGGGCTAAGGCATTTGCAACAGGGGAAAAAGTAGATGAAACCATGACCGGCATGCTCGAATTCCCGGATGGTGTGCTCGCCCATTTCGAGACAAGCATCAGCAACTTCGAACGTCATTATGCAGAGATTGCAGGAACCGAAGGTGCGATAATCATCGAAAGCCCGTGGTTCCCGGGCGAGAACGAAGCCCGCTTCATCATCCGCACAAACAGCGGTGATGAGATCATTACGACCCCGGGCGCAAACTGCTACACTCTCGAACTTGAAGATTTCATGGATGCAGTCATCAACAAAAGGCCCCCTCATTGGGATGTAAATGATGCAATCAGAAATATGGCAGTTATAGATGCACTCTACAGTTCGTTATGACTTTGCATCACTTTACTACTTTATCACTCTTTAGGCTGTTTTCTATGAAATCTATAATATCTCTTTAATCACTATATACTGGAATAAAACGATTAACTTCTGGACAGTATATCATTAGAGATCCCGCAGTAACAGGATTTGGAATTGTTATCATAACTGCTTTACCACTGCGAATTCTGTTTTCAATCTTAAAAAGAATCTCATCAGCTTTTTTTGTCCCAACACCGCAGCACTCAGCCAAGTATTCTCTTCCTATTGGATACAATGTTCCACTTCGATTTTTGTTCAAGATCCCTTCAAGGTCATAGTCAGAACGTTTAACTACCACCAAATCAAGAAGCTGTTTAAAGTACCATTTCTTTTTGCAATCTATATAAGTTGTGCATCCCCCAATAAAATCCTTATCTTTAAATAATTCATCAATATTTGCGTCATCCTCTGAGTATGAAAAGATTGTTTTTCCGTTTGAAATTATTTCCAGAGTCCATTGGAAAGGACTTTTAATATCTCTAGCCCTAATTGATAAGACTATTTTATCTGACAATGATTCTCCAGTAATGTTAATTACAGTACGCTCTAATTTTTCGTTGATAGGTTTTGCTAACACAGAAATAGGAAATATTAAGTAAAAAGAAACAAGGATAATTAATATTCTTGTCTTCATTCTATATTTTCTCCTTTAATATTTATATTACACTAAAAAGAATCCTCTATCTGATTACCTACTTTGCATCATGCATCTTATTATAAGCCTTTTCCATTGCTTTTATTAGGGGAAGTTTCTTTCCTGTAAGAAATCGTACCATGGCGCCGCCTGCCGTGCAAACATAGCTTATCTTTTTAATGTCGATGAGCTTTTCCGCAGCAGCGACCGTATCCCCGCCACCGATGACCGAATATCCTTTTGATTCGGCAATCGCCTGCAAAATCATCTTCGTACCCTTTTCAAACAGCGGATTTTCATAAACGCCTGCCGGGCCGTTGGTAAAGAGCGTGCTGGCTGCTTCGATTATGCGTGAATAGTTCGAGATGGTCTTTTCCCCGATATCCATAAACATCTCATCAGCAGGCAGTTCCTTTATATCTATCTCTTTTCTCAGCCCGCCACTTTCAAATGCAAGATCAACCGGCATTTCTATCCTTCCGGGATAATCCCTCAGATATTCTTTGGCAGGTTCGATAAACTCCAGCAGGCTTTTGTCCTTCAGGAATTTTTCTTTTTTCTCTCCGATGGACCTGCCGCCGGCCATAAGGAATATCTCTCCGGTTATCCCGCAGGTGAGAATCTTGTCCGCCGTGCCGTTTGCGAGCACCTGTTTCATCATGCCGAACGCATCCGATATCTTTGCGCCGCCCAGAATGAAAACCGACGGCTTCACCGGAGATTTCATTACCTTTGTCAGAGCCTCGACCTCTCTGAACAGAAGATCCCCTGCCGCGGATGGTTTGATTTCCTGAAATGCGGTCATTGAAGGCGCATTCCTGTGTGCCGCTGAGAAGGCGTCATTTATGTATATGTCAACCAGAGGTGCAAGGCTCCTTACCAGGAACGTGTCAAGCATCTCGGAAGGTTCCAGCTTTACGGCGTTTTCAAAGGTGGATATCTCTTCGCTCAGATACCTCAGATTTCCCAGCAGAGCCATTTCACCGCGCTTAAGCCTTTTCACCAGATATTGGGCAGCCGGGCCGCAGACGTCATCGATATATTTAACCTCTTTACCGAGCAGTTCACCTAAAATCGCGGCATGCTCGTTCAACGGTATCAGGTTCTGATAGTCGAGTGTGTCGCCCTGATGTGCAATTATTGCAATTTTAGCCTTGTTCTCAATGAGGAACTTGAGCGTCGGCAGGCTTTCCTTAAGCCTGTTCCTGTTCGTGATTTTTTTTGTCACAGGGTCGATCGGCGAGTTTATGTCCAGTCTCAGCAGCACAGTCTTTCCCTTGACATCCATTTCCCGCATTGACGTAATTTTCATTTCGCCCATTTTCTACCCCTCAAATATAAATATTTCTCAATCTCCCACCTCCTCCCTGATAGGAGGGGGATATGGGAGGCTGAATGTTTTTTGGCATTACTTTTTTATTTCCAGCTCGGAAGCCCCAGATACTTATTCGTCATCCCGACCGCTTCGAGCCTTTCCTTCTGCATTCCGAGTGCGGCCCTTACGGCATCAATCGTCTCGGGTATGGTAACTGATTCCTGAGGTATATGTATTCCGAACATTACATCATCGCCTGACATCACCACCGTATCTTTCCATATGCATATTTCATAAAGATCGCCTCTCGGCCTTCCAAGATCACGCGCGTATCTGAAGATGGACGCATTTCCGAGAAAACCTTCCTTGAGGCTGACGACCCTTATCCTGTCATGTTCGCTGAAGGCCTTTATAACGCCATTGACATCGAGTTTCTTTTTGGGTGTCGCAACAACGGTAATGAAATGGCCGTGCGTCACCGGTGTATGTACAAGTATGCCGGTTGCGTTTATGTGCGGCATTATGGTCATCAGATCGACAGCCTGGTGGCTCGGTGCCTTATCCACCTGCAGGGCATTCGTCAGTCCCCTGTGGTAGTCGCCTGGGTCGGCTACCCTTCTGACTATTGTTATAGCAACCTTTTCTATTCCCCATATGCGGTCAAGGCAGTCGACCGCCCGGATGAGGCCGGTGGTGTTGCATGAAGTAAGCTTCAGATAATTCTGGCCGAGGCCTTTCTCATAGTTTGCGTAGCCGTGAAAAAATACATCCGCCACTTCGTCCTTTTCACCGCCCTGGAAAACAGCCTTGACATTGTGTTTCTTGTAAAGTTCCTTGTTTTTTGCCCCAATCCCTCCGGGCGCCGCATCGAGCATTATATCGACCTTTTTCAGCAGGTCCTCCATGAGCCCCTCGCAGGGGATTCCGTTTGATTTGAAAAGATCATAGGCGTCCTTATTGACGGCATACAGCTTGTACGGCATGCCCTTTTCCTTAAGCGCCATGACGGAAAGGCTTGTCGTCGCATCGACGACACCGGCAAGCTCCATGTCTTCCTGGAGGGCCACTCCATCGGCCAGCCTCTGGCCTATCACACCGTAACCTGCAACTCCTACTTTAACCATAGTATAATTCCTCCTATTAAATTCAGTTGTGAGTGGTAAGTGGTTAGAAAAAGAAATTCATGCAATCACTAACCACTATAAACATTCACCTTTTTACATCTTCACCGGCAGGCCTGTTTCGACCGACTTTTTAGCCGCCTTTGCAATCTCGACCGACTTGAGCCCGTCGATCATTCCTGTGGGTGTTTCCCTGTCATTGGCTATGGCATCGATGAATTGCTTTATCTCATTGGCATATGCCTCGATGTACCTGTCCATGAAGAAATGAAGTGGCTTCTCTGAAACCACGCCAGTCTCGTTGCTGAGAACTACCGTTGACGGGGTATCGTTCGATATCTCGATACCCGCCTTCGATCCAAGAACCTCCACCCTCTGGTCATATCCGTAGGATGCTTTCCTGCAGTTGTTAATCGTAGCTATCACCCCGTTTTCGAATGTAAGTATGATGACCGCGCTGTCGATATCGCCGGCATCTCCGATTGCAGGGTCAACGAACACGGCCCCTTTCGCATACACTTCCTTGACTTCCGATCCCGCGAGAAACCGCGCCATATCGAAATCATGTATCGTCATGTCCATGAACATGCCCCCCGAGACCTTTATATAGCTGATGGGAGGGGCATCCGGATCGCGCGATGTTATGTTTATGAAATATATCCTGCCTGCGGCGCCGGAATCGATATGCCTCTTCACCGCCATGAAATTGTGGTCGAACCGCCGGTTGAAGCCTATCATGAACTTCACATTGTTTTCTTCAACCGCCTTTTTCGCTTCAAGAATCCTCTCGATATCGTGGTCAACCGGCTTCTCACAGAATATATGCTTTTTGGCCCTTGCTGCCTCGATTATATATTTCACATGGGTATCGGTTGAGGTGCATATAAGAACGGCGTTAATATCGTCATCGTTCATGATCCGGCCCGAGTCAGTTGTAAAAACAACATTGCCAAGCCTCTCCACCCATTCCCTCGAGCCTTCGAATACATCGGCCACATACTTCACCGTAACATCGGGAATGTTGTTGATAATGGTCTGCGTGTGGACTTTCCCTATTCTTCCCGCGCCGATTATCCCGACTGAAATCTTTTTCATCTCACATCTCCCCAGAATCGATATTTAAATGCCGGCCTTTTCTTTTATAAATCTTCTCGCCTTCAGTGCATATTCGAACGGGTTTGCTTTAGACGGGTCCTGCTCGGCCTCTACGACAAACCATCCTTTGTATCCGTATTCCTCGAGTATCTTAAAGACCGGCTCGAAATCAATCATCCCGTCGCCCGGGACAGTAAACGCCCCTTCCCTCACTGCATTGAGGAAGCTCATCTTCTCCGGCCCGACCCGCGCAAGAACATGTTTTCTTGCATCTTTCAGATGAACATGAATGATCCTTGAAATATACTTCTCCAGAAGCCTTACATGATCTATCCCGGCAAAAACCGCATGCCCAGTATCATAGAGCAGCCAGACGTTTTTCGTCCTTGCCATAAGCTCGTCTATCTCGTCCATATCCTGAATGCCAGTACCCATGTGATGATGATAGCTTAGCTTCATGCCCTTTTCCGCGGCCAGTGATGCAAGCCTCTCAAGTCCAACTGTCACCTGCGCCCATTCCTTGTCGGTATATACGGGTTTGCTTCCGAGTATGGGCGTGTCAAGCCTTCCCTGAATACTGTTTCCCTGCTCCGAGGCGCCTATAATCTTTG
Source organism: Desulfomonilia bacterium (assembly GCA_036567785.1). Taxonomy (NCBI): domain Bacteria; kingdom Pseudomonadati; phylum Thermodesulfobacteriota; class Desulfomonilia; species Desulfomonilia bacterium. The sequence continues at coordinate 69,190 of DATCTV010000004.1, forward strand.
CCCCCAGGGCATGCAGAAAATCCCTGTGCCTTATGAAAGCCCTTATCGTTTCTTCCTCGGGCCTGGATGTAAAGTATGTGCTGAACCACGCATTGCAAACCTGAAGACCCCGCATATCCAGATATTTTTTGAGTATCGCTGCATCTTTGGGATACTTGTTCCCTATTTCGGTGCCGGAAAAACCCGCAAGCGCCATTTCAGAGATGCATTGCTCGAATGTGTTTTCCGCACCCAGGTCAGGCATGTCATCGTTTGTCCATGCAATGGGAGCAATTCCAAGCTTCACTTTCCTTTTGCTTATCACTTCATCCCTCCTTGATAATCCGGCAAATCATGTCTCCAACTTCTGAAGTCTTTGCACTGCCTCCCATATCTGCGGTCAGACTCTCCCTGTTCTTTATGAGTTTCCTTATCGCATCAAGCACGCATCCGGCGGCATTGTGCTCGCCCAGGTGCTCCAGCATCAGTTCGATGGTCCACACCATGGCTATGGGATTGGCAAGACCCTTGCCAGCGATGTCCGGCGCCGAACCGTGGACGGGTTCGAACATGGAAGGAAACTCACCTTCAGGATTGATATTTGCTCCTGCTGCGAATCCCAGCCCACCCTGAAGAGCTGCTCCGAGGTCGGTCAGTATATCACCGAAGAGGTTCGAGGCCACAACCACGTCGAACATTTCCGGCTTCTGTACCATGAACATTGCAGCCGCATCCACGTGGAATGAATTCGTCCTTATTTTCGGATAGTCTTTCGCCACTTCGGCAAATACCCTGTCCCAGAACACCATGCTGTAATTGAGCGCATTTGATTTCGTGATGCTTGTGAGCCTGTTCTGCCTCTTTCTTTTCCTCGCAACCTCGAATGCGTAACGCATGACTTTCTCGGTGTTTCTTCTTGTGAAGACGCCTGTCTGCAAGGCCATCTCGTCGTCCTTGCCCTGATTGAGGATGGCTCCTGCCCCGGAGTACTCCCCTTCCCTGTTCTCCCTGATAAAAACAATATCGATGTCTTTCGGGGTTTTGTTCTTTACAGGACAGAATTCTGCATCAAGAAGCTTCACGGGCCTGTAGTTTATATACTGGTTGAACCCCTGTCTTATTTTCAAAAGCAGGTCTCTCAGGGAAATATGGTCTGGAACTCCAGGAAACCCCACTGCCCCGAGCAGGATGGCATCGTACTTTTTGAGCCTGTCGAGCCCGTCCTCATCCATCATACGGCCGTGTTTGAGATAATATTCGCAACCCCATTCGTAGTTTTCCGTTCTGAATTTGAGATCGAAACGTTTCTCGATGGCTTTAAGGACCTTTATCCCTTCGTTCATTACCTCGATCCCGATTCCATCTCCCGGGATGGTAGCTATCCTGTATCTCTTCATTTCAGGCTCCTAGTATTTTCTTATCCTTCTGCGGGTTTCCTTCAGGTCATTCCCCTTATCAATGATCTCCTTCTTTCTTGCAGTCTGCGCAAGACCCACATTCCACCAGCTTTCATAGCCTTTCGTCATAGTCTTGGGCATTACTTTAATGTCTATAAGAGTTGATGTCTTTGTCTTTTTTGCAGCCCTTAACGCCTTGACAAGGTCTTCTTCATTACGGACCGTAAACGTTATGCATCCATAACTTGCGGCGTTCTTTGCATAATCAACCTTAATGAGCTCTCCGCAGGCCTTGCCTGATTTATTATCCCGCTTCCTGAATTCCGTATAAAAGCTTTCCATGCCATGCCCCATCTGGAGGTTGTTGATGCAGCCGAAGCCTGCATTGTCAAAAAGGAGCACATTGATTTTTCTTCCTTCCTGGATGGATGTCAGGAGTTCGGAGTGGAGCATCAGGTACGACCCGTCGCCTGCGAAAGCAAAAACCTCCTTTTCATCTCCTTCCGCTATCTTGACGCCGAGCCCTCCGTTTATTTCGTATCCCATGCATGAATATCCGTATTCCATATGATAGGTATTCTCGCCCTTTACGTCCCACATCCTCTGCAGATCACCGGGAAGGCTCCCTGAAGCGCCTATTATTACATCGTCCCTGCCAAGCATTTCATTTATTATTCCAATTGCCCTGGTTTGAGTGAGCGTGGAACCCGAGCTTTCTCTGAACTCGCCGAGGATTTCATCCATCTGCCCGCAGACTTCAGGCTTGAGCCCTTTTTCGTACCTGATGCCTCTGAGCCTTTCAAGTTCCCGCTGCCATTCATTCTTCGCGCGGGTTATTTCATCTTTATATCCGGAAACGTATTTCAGATTTTTGAGTTCTTTATAAATAAGCTCCAGAGAAAGCTTTGCATCGGCCTGGACCTTTACTGCATCCAGCTTGTACGCATCGAATCCGCAGACATTTATGTTCAGGAAATCGACTTCCTTGTTTTCAAAAAGAGATTTGGAGGCTGTTGTAAAATCAGTATATCTCGTGCCTACACCTATAATCAGATCAGCCTCTTTCGCGATTCTGTTTGCCGCGAGTGTGCCTGTCACACCGATGCCGCCGAGATTTAGAGGGTGGGATGACATGAGCATCCCTTTCCCCGCCTGAGTTTCGCCCCAGGGTATTCCGAATTCTTCCGCAATCATCAAAAATGGGACCGATGCATCTGAATATTTTGCACCGCCTCCGAATATCAGAAGCGGCTTTTTCTTATTTGATATGAGAGCGGCGGCAGCCTTTATTGAATCAGGTGATGGTATCCTTCTTTCAATCTTGTGAACACGTTTTTTAAAAAAATAGTCGGGATAGTCATAGACCTCAGCCTGAACATCCTGCGGCAGGGCTATTGTGACGGCTCCCGTATTTTCAGGATCGGTAAGCACCCTCATTGCGTTTATCATGGCGGTCATGAGCTGCTCCGGCCGGTTTATCCTGTCCCAGTACCGGGAAACCGCCTTGAATGCATCATTCGTGCTTATCGAGACATCCATGAAATTTTCCACCTGCTGAAGAACAGGGTCTGGCTGACGTGTGGCGAATGTGTCGCCGGGAAGAATCAGCACAGGTATCCTGTTTGCCGTAGCCGTAGCGGCTGCGGTAAGCATGTTGGCGGCACCCGGTCCGACAGAGGAAGTGCAGGCGAATATCTGCCTCCTCATCTTCTGTTTGGCGAATGCAACAGCCGCATGTGTCATGGCCTGCTCGTTCTTTCCCTGTATTATCAGCAGGTCCCCGGAATCTTCTTCGAGAGCCTGCCCCAGCCCCAGAACGTTTCCATGGCCGAATATATTCATTATGCCTCTGACAAATTTTTCTTTTCGGCCATCGAAACTTACATACTGGTTGTTGAGGAATTTAACCAGGGCCTGTGCAACAGTCATTTTATATGAACTCATATCGAACTCCTTGAAACTATGACTTTTTATCCGGCCAGATAACGGCACTCTCATTCATCAGCCATTTATATTCATCGACAAAAACAGGCGATACATAACGGTTTTTCTCAAGATGCCTTATCACCCATAAATAATATATCGCATGGCCCGGCGACGCCGCCTGAGAATGCGTAAGACCTTCTGTAATCAGAAGCGTATCGTTCTGTTTTGTCCTGTAAGCATCTTCGCCGAGTTCGGAAAATCCGAATCCGTTTTCAGGCAGAAACTTGTAAAAATATATTTCGGGCTGCGGGTGGTGATGAGGCGGATAGCTGGACCATTTACCGGGAAAACCTATAACTTCACCAAGAACAAGGTTTGAATAAGGTGCATTGGAATTGTCGAATATGGTCTTTACAAGCCTGGTCGATGTCTCCCTCATTGTTCCCTTGCCCCTTTCCTCGACACTGCATCCGGCTGGTTCATAAAGCTTGGGCTCAAATACCGTTTTATTTTCCGTGCGGATTATTGCGATCTCGGATTCATCAAGCGCTTCAATATTAACCCGGGTATTTTCGCTTACATGAAGGCACCATGGATTTTCATCAAAACAGCTTCCTCTTCTTATTAAACGGCTGTCTTTTCCCCATTGCAGATTTATCTCTCCCGCTAACAGCAGATACGCCTTCTCGGATTTAGAATCATCCCCGAAAGAGCCGCCTTTCATAAGCTTCAGTATTCCGAAATCCATCAGCATCTGTGGATATATACGTCCTGAAGCGGTTATCTCGTTGTAACCATTTTTGAACCCTGAGACCTGCCTGATAATCATAAACACCACCTCATTCGAAAGTAATTACAGGATAATAATAATTTTACCAGCAGTATCAACGGAAAAAGTCTTAAAGTATAAACTGTTTTTGTTTATATAAAAAAATGACCCGCTGTAATTTGGTAGGCAGCGGGCACTAAAAAAGGAGGTCTATAGCACATTGACTGTGCCATAGCTTGGTAAATTTCTATAATGCGAATCGCATAATGTCAATAAGGTAGCCGACATTACGTATCAGTCTGTTTTTCAGCATTGTTCAATATTTCCGCAATAGACCTGCCCCATTTCATACTGCCGTCTTCAAGGGCTTTCTTAAGCCCTTTAATGGATGAGGTGGTATATTTCCGTCCTGCTTCGGACGAAAGGAAATCTATGTATTCACCAAGTTCTGGATCCGTAAGCGTTCTATAGGTGTATATAAAGCCTGTAATTACCTCAGGCTCCAGTATTGCCCTGATCTTCGGCTTGAGCTGCTCAATTTCGTTCTTCATCGCCTGATAAGGCATCCTCATTTCTTCAGGCATCGAAAGATTTACCGCAGTCAAAAGGGCAATCTGCATGCCCTCTGCAATGGAAACCGCCGCTTCAGTCCCGCTGGTCGCCTGATTAAATTTTCTGATAAGTTTCATCCTGTTTTCCGGTATGGGATTGTTTTTAATATTTTTTTCGAACTCCATCCTCTTTTCAAGAATTCCAGGTGCTGAACCCGCCTCTTCAAGTTCAGTGCATCTTTTTCCGGTTGGAGAATCCAGCCATTTTAAAATTTCTTGAATATCTCTTTCGCTGAGGTTTGACTTGAAGCATGCCAGAATATCAGCTTTAACAAGCTCGGAGGAGAAAGATGTATCAATACTGTTCCTTATAGCAATAGACACCGACGGAGACATTTTATTTTTACCGGTGTCAATTTTGAGCCCCTGATCAAATCCCTCTTTCAATGCAGCCGGTATATCGGCATACTGTTTCTCCATTCCTGATTTGAAATAGAGTTCTTCCAGCATTGATGTTTTCGTTTCAGAGGCTGCCAGCATGCAGGGAAGAAAAAAGATCATTATAATTAACTCGAATTGTTTTCTTATATTCGTTGGCATACACCCTCCGGTTTTAAACATTGGCATCTTACCTCATTTGGCAGATTGTAAAAAGGACTTCATTTTGAGATATCTTATTGTCAATTATCTTATAATATGATGTAATATATTATCTAATAAATAATCAAATTTGCTTGCATTTTTAGAATAATGAGGAGAAGAACCCCATGCATAAAAATTTATTGAACCTATCAATACTTGTTCTCTTTGTCTTATTCATGACCTCCTGCATTCGAGAGGCTTATAATCTGGGAACCCCTGTCAAGTCCATGTCCATAAGGGGTTCTCTTCTCGTGACTGACCCTGTTACAGGCAGGCCCACCTACTATTCGGGCATGTACACTTCTTCAGGAACCGCCAGACTTATAAGGTTCGATTACGCACTTAACAAAGTGGAGTATTTCCCTCTTCCGGGAACAAAGGGGGTCTATGGCCTGGCTGAAGGACCGGACGGCAAGATATATTGCGGAACGATAATCCCTGCCCGGATATTCAGCTTCGACCCGGTAACACGTATCGTGACAGATCTCGGGAGCGCGGCAGGCGAGTCATATATTTTCGAGCTCAGAAAAGGACCTGACGGCCTGATATACGGATGCACGTACCCTAAAGCGAAGGTCGTGGCCTATGATCCTGTTTTAGGAGGAATAACCGATCTGGGGAGCATGCATTCGACAAGCCAGTACTGCGAGGATGTGGCCATTGCCGACAACGGTAAAATATTCTGCGGAATAGGAGCCAATATCGACCTCGTAGTCTATGATCCTGCAACTAAGGAAAAGAAGAGCATCCTCCCCGCAGGCTTTGAGGATGCGGATGCAATCGCTCTGCATACCGAAAATAACATCCTCTATGCATCGATAGACGGGACGCTTTTTATAATTGATGCGAACGACTACTCGGTTCTTTTGAAATTCATCCCGCCTGAAGGCGGATGGATAGGCACTCACATACCCAAATCCGGAGGGCCTGTCGTAATTCATGGCCTGCCCGAAGGTTTCATGAAATATAATGCTGTTGCGGGAAAACTTGAGCACTGTGATACTCCCAATTTCAAGACATATGAATACGACAGTGCAGCAGGTCTTGGATTTGTAAGGACAGGAGGGAGACAGCTCTTCGAGGCTCATAACCTTGATACGGGAGAGCTCATAAGCAGAGTGGATGTAAGCGGCGATGGTGACGGCATGGATGTATTCAGCCTTGAAACCGGTCCTGACGGGTGCATATACGGCGGTTCCGTGAGCCTTCTTCATATATTCAAATATGACCCTTCAACCGGTATTCTGAAAGACCTCGGATTCCCCTATACCTCAGGAAACGGGGAATTCTACAGCATGCACACGACCGGCGATAAAATATATATGGCGGCCTATTCCTACTCGGAGCTAAGTGTTTATACACCATCAGAGCCGTGGAACCCAGGGGTAAATCCGAAATGGATAGGTCCGGCGGGTGACGATCAGAACCGGCCGCATGCAATGACATCGTCTGCGGACGGCAGAATTTTTATCGGGAGCGAGCCTGACTATGGCGAATACGGTGGCGCGCTGTCCATATATGATCCCGTGAGCGGGTCTTTCGAAGGCCACAGAAATATCATCCCGAACCAGACTATTCTCTCTCTTACTGCAGGAACCGACGGATTAATCATCTACGGCGGATCAAGCACAAGGGGAGGCACCGGCACCGAACCCATCACAGAAAACGCCCACTTCTTCGCATGGGATGTTTTGCTTGGCAAACTGGTGCTTGACATAGTGCCCGTATCAGGAGCCGATGATATTGAAGCCCTCACGAACGCCTCTGACGGCAGGATTTACGGTTGTGCAGACTCTACTCTTTTCGTATTCGATCCGGTGCCAGGTAAAATCATTTATAAACAGCGTGTCTTTCAGGGAAGCATTACAAAAATGATTACGGGAACCGATGGTTACATCTACTGCCGGACAGGAAAATCGATAATGAGATTCAAGCCGCTCTCGGGGAAACTGAAATGGCTAAGCATCGAAACGCTTTACAGATCGAACAAGAATGGCAGAGGCCTGGCCCTCGGCCCGGACGGCAAAGTGTATTTTGGAGCGGGAACTGAACTCTATGTCATAGATAGCTTATAGAATATTGAGAATTTCCCGATCTGCCCGCATATATTGCGGGCAGAAACTATAATGTCTTGCCAGTATTGACGATACCGTATACATATATGAAACCGGTCAGCGAACCTTTACAGTAATTTATTGACAGAAAAATCGCACAGGGGAGGAATCAATATGAGTATGACCCGGCGTGATTTTATAAAAAGCTCGGCCGCTGCTTCGGGGCTTGCAGCAGGCTTTTATCCGATATTGTCATGTTATGCAAAGACGCAGCCGAATCAGAACCAGTTCCTGAAGGCACCACCTTTTCCAAAGAGCAATACAACTTCAAAGGTCTTCATCGAAGGCGTGATAAGAAATCCTGCAATCCCGTTAATCGAAACGGCACTGAGAAACGCCGCCGAATCCGCTACGGATTTTTCATGGCTAAGTAAAGACGATTCGGTTCTTATAAAACCTGTCAACAACTCGGGTGGGAAATATCCGGCCACCACTCATCCCGAAAGCATCGCGTTCATGATAAAACTCCTCAGGGAAAAAGGTGCAGGAAGGGTGATTGTAAGCGACATGGCTGGCGTCCAGCATGTAAAGCTCACAAAAAATTCCCTTAAAGGTTCAACAAGAAATCTGATGAAGAAAAACGGCATCTTCCAGTCGGCTGTCTCGGCGGGGGCCGAGGTGTATTTTCCTGAAGAAACAGGCTGGGACGCTTTTTTCGAGGACGGGCCTCAAAAAGGCACATGCTGGAAGAACGGCATCATGGTGCCGAAAATTTTAAATGAAGTCGATCATATCATCCTTATGCCTAGGGCATCACGCCATGTCCTGGCCGGATGCACCCTGGGATTGAAGGCTGCGGTAGGTTACATCAGGCATGATTCCCGGCTCGAATACCATCACGACGCTTCAACATTCTTTGAAAAGCATGTCGGAATCAACACAGTGCCGGCAATCAGAAACAGGTTAAGGCTTGTAATCACGACGGCAACGAAAATGTTCATCACATTCGGGCCTGATACCGGCAAGGTCTATGAACCTGAAACAGGGCTCGTCATCGCTTCGACCGATATAACCGCCCACGATATGGTGAGCCATGCATGGCTTGACATGGGCAGGGATAAAGACCCGGCAGGCTGCCCTCTTATTATTACAGACCCGCATGAAAACGCGGACTGGACCGTTGATATGATGAACAGGGCGGTCGTCTATATGCTGGGAGGCATCAGTGAGGCAAGAACCGCGCAGGTCCTGAAACGGCATGGATCAGGTTCCATATGGAATGACCCCACACTGAATGCCGCATTCAGGATATTCGGTACAATCCCTGACATCTCTCTGCTGAATCCTACAGGTTTGATCCCGGAAGAAATCATGAAGCAGCTTGAAGCCAGGGTATCGGTCGTGTAGTCTAATGCAGTCCACTTACCTCAGTACTGCCTTGATATATCCTCTTTGAACTTTTCCGTTATTATCTTTCGCTTGAGTTTCATTGTATGCGTCATCATGCCGTTTTCTACCGTGAAATCCTCCTTCATCAGAATGACCTTCTTGGGGATCTCGTATCCGCCGTATCTGCCTTTAAGACTTTTAGCGATCTCATCTTCCACATATTTAATAATCTCTGCGCTTGCGGCCATTTCATCAATCCTTGTCGGCAGGCCCTTGCTTTCCGCATATTTCTTGAGCAGTTTGTAGTCGGGATACACAAGGCAGATGTTGTACGGCTTTCCCTCACCGAATATCATCGCATTAAGCGCGACAGGATTGAGCTTGATATCCTCCTCGAGCGATGCAGGGAAGACATACTTGCCGTTTTCGAGCTTGAACTGTTCCTTGATTCGGCCCGTGATGTAGAGAAAACCGTCCTCGTCGAACTTTCCCCTGTCGCCTGTCCTGAACCCGCCGTCCTCTGTCATTACGGCCCTGGTTTCTTCAGGCTTTTTATGATAGCCGAGCATGACGCTCGGTCCGTAGACGATTATCTCGCCGTCGGTGGCACCAGGTTCGACGACGGACTTATCGATTTTCACAGTTATCCTGTCGAGCAGCTGTCCTACACTTCCAAGCCTGTACGATCTGAAGCAGTTCATTGTAACGCCTGGCGAAGTTTCGGTCAGTCCGTAGCAGTCAAATACAGGAATCCCTATGTCGAAAAAGAACTGCGCAACTTCGACGTTCATCGTCGCACTCGCCGTCAATGCGCCTTCCAGCCTTCCGCCGAACCTTTCCCTTATCTTCTTGAATACGACCTTGTCTGCAAACCTGAATTTGATTTCGTTTAAGAGGCTCCTGCGGCCTTCCGCCATAAGCTCCCTTCTCTCCTTGGCAGCATTCACGCCCATCATGAACAGCTTTTCCGCCATGCCGCCCTCTTCCTTTATCTTCGAGAAAAGCGCCATGTATATCTTATTGAATATCCTGGGAACGGCGATTATATATTTCGGCCTGATAAGTGCGATGTCGTTCAGCAGTGTTTCCGTCTTTTCCATGAATCCAATGGAACCGCCGAACCGGAACCATCCGTAAAGTTCAGCACACTGACCGAAGACATGCGCCCACGGCAATATGGATATGCTTACTGATGTCTCGTCGAGCTCAGGGAATTTCAAGCAGCCGCATCTGGCCATATGCGTATAGTTGCCGTGGGAGAGCAGAACACCCTTCGGATCTCCGGTCGTGCCTGATGTGTAGATTATCGTCGCCACGTCATACGGGTCCGGTTTGATTGAAGGAACGGGTTTTTTTGCGCCTTCCGCCTCCAGTGCCTTCATGGTTCCGGGCCCGTCGCCTTCGATAAGTATTATTTTTTCAAGCGAAGTTATTTCAGCGGGAAAATCCTTCACCTTCTCATAAATGGATTTTTTCGATACGAAGAGGACCTTCACACCGCTGTCCCTGATTATATATTTGCAGATTTTTATGAGTTCGGCCTCGTACATCGGAACGTATATCGCGCCCCTGCCGTATGAAGCGAAGGCAGCAATAGCCCATTCAGGACAGTTGTTGGATATGATGCCCACGGAGTCGCCTTTTTCGACACCGAGCAAGGCAAGTCCGGCGCGAAGATTGTCCACCCTCTTCCCTATTTCTGAATAGGTTGACCAGTTGAGAGACTTGCCGTCCGCTGTTTTGACTCCGAAAAGCCTGTTGTTTGCAAAACGTCTTACCCCTTCTTCGCACAGGTCCACAAGATTATCAGGTTTGTTGTACTCCCACCGCTGCTGCATGTCTTTTCTCCTTGGATTTAATTGTTTACGGATTATGAACGACTTGAACGTTCAACTCGTGATTTGCTGGATGTTCCTTGCTGACTCTTTAAACAGAATACGGCTCGAACACCTTTGGCTGACACACATCCGTCATTTACTGTGCAATAATGTCAACTCCTATATTTACACCCGAATCCTTTGTTATTCCAGCACCTATTGTTATGCTACCTTTTTTCATACCCAGCGTTTTCTTGATTGCCTGCATGTCACTGGAAGGGGCCCAGTGAATGTTGTCGAGGCTTGTATAAACCATTATGTCCTTTGCGGCGTCCTTTTTCTGTGCATCGTTCATATCGTTAAAACCTGCCGGAATGAATATCCTGAAATAAAGCCTTTTATCGAGAGTGAGGTATATCTTCTCGTTATCTGCACTCGCTATGCCGCTTTTGATATTCACAATTACGGGTATCTTGTCACCTGATTCAAAATATATTGAGTAATTGCCGATTTCGCTGTCATTGATTTCGCTTATATGGCTGTAATGGATCGTCTGGTTTGCGTCGAATTCTCTTACTATTGAATGATTGATCGCGGTACATCCGGCAAACAGGATCATTACGACAATGAATAAACCTTTCTTCATTTCCTACCTCCCGATATTATTCTTGCAGTATAGCCACAGGCTTCGCATCTTGTCCATAGCTATGCTGCATTGCCGCAATTCTTTGACAGTTGAATACAAGGAATGACTCCTGCGGTAAGTTTTATTCGACCAGTTTGATTAACAGCTTCTTTCCGAATATCTTGGAAAATGCATCCCTGTGGTTCTGAGCACCCCATGTCTCCAGGTCACAACCTCTGTCGCATTCAAGTTCCAGAATGACCGTGTTCTTATCACCCATCCTGAATTTTGCATGGGCAATAAGTCCAGCATGGCTTCTGTCCAGGCTCTCGGCAATCCGCAGCAGAATCGAATGCACCCTGATCGTTTCGATAGAGCGTGTATCAAGACCGGCCGTTTCGCCGCCTTTTCTTCCAGGAGAACCTCGTCTGTGAAAAAAGACAGAGGCCGCCATTATGGCTATCTCCTTCTGGTTGAACCCCAGAAGGTCTGCATTCCTTATGAAATAGCTGCTGTTGGCGTGGTGGTTGCTGTATGAAAGGAACGCCCCTATATCATGGAGCAGGGCAGAGTATTGAAGCAGTTCCCTCCTGCCGCTGCCCTGCCTGTGAAGCCATATATTCCTTCCCGTATCAAACATTTCAAGGCAAAGGCGCGCCACAGTCTCTGCATGATTTTCATCAAAACCGCATTTTCTGCCAAGGCTTAATACGCTCCTCATCCTTATCGATACCTCTTGAGACTCCTCTCCGTATTCCCTGTCAAGATAGTCGATAAGGAGCCCGTCCCTTAATTCACGCGAGCTGATTCTGAGCTCGTTTATCCCTGCCTGGGACATGATTGTTTCAAGGATTGCCGCACCGGCTACTATTATATCCGCCCTTTTCGGATTCATTCCCGGAACGTTCCGCCTTTCCTTGAGAGGCAGAGAACACAGAAGCTTCGATATCTGCTTCAGGTCTTTGAGCTTGAGCAGCGATTTCCTGCTTTCATCACCCTTATGGATCACCTGCCTTGCTATCTCGGCAAGACTTTGTGCAGTGCCCGAACTACCGTATGCATCCTTTATCCTGAATGACCTTATTGTCTGGACAGGCCTGATACTGGCGTTTTTTACATGTTCACAAATCATTTCATATCTTTTGGGGGTGACGGGGGCATGGACATCTTCGATAAATTTCATCGAAAGCCTTATGACACCGAGCCTCATGCTGTCGAGATAACTGTACTCCCTTCCGTCACCGATAATAATTTCCGTGCTCCCGCCGCCAATGTCTATGAAGAGCGTGGGGCCGTCTATCCTGTCGGCACGAGAAACGCCCAGGTATATGAGCCTGGCCTCTTCCTTGCCCGAGACCACGTTCATCTCGATTCCGGCCTCGTTCTTCAGCAGTTCCAGAAACTCCTTCTGATTCGATGCGTCCCTTGTCGCAGAGGTTGCAACAGCTACTATCTCGTCCGCACCAAAGGTTTTTGCCATGCCAACGAAATTTCTGCATACTGCAACCGCCCTTTCCATCGCCTCCGGTTTAATCCGGTTGTCGTCGAACTCTCCTTCTCCGAGCCTTATCATCTCTTTCTGACGGGAAAGCTCGGTATGAGACCTGCCGCCGTCAAAGCGCGCCAGCATTATGCGCACGGAATTCGTACCCATGTCTATGAACGCGACTGTTTTTGGTTTTTTTTTCTTCACCTGATCTCAATTTCTCTATCGAAAACCTTTTTCATAAGGTCCGACTTGATAAGTCCATATTTCATTTCGGTTTCCGACGGACGGAAAGTCCTCAATATAAAAGTAATCTTATCCACGGATATTTCGCATGAAAGTTTTGTTACGGCATTTGAATGCGTCCTGTCGAGTCCGTCCGCCACCCTCAGTATGGCGGAAAGCATGCTTACCTTTCTCCTGTCGTTTTCATTCAGTAATGAAAAAAATTCATGCCCTGAGTCGGGCAGAGCCTTTCTGTGATATCTTGCTATAAGCGCTGTAATAAGCTTTTCGTTCTCAGTGAAACCGGGCAGGCTGCCTTTGAGTATCATGTCCATCGAAAGTTTGTGGTGCGCGTTTCCTCCTTCCGAGATGCCTATGTCATGCAGAATAGATGCGCACTTCAATATCGTTCTGTCCTGTGACGATAGACCGTGCAGTTCTTCAAGCCCGTCAAATATCATGAGCGCCAGGTTTGCAACCTTTTTTGAATGCGCCTCTTCATAACAATGGGAAGCCGCAAGCCTTTCAGCCTGGTTCTCCATTTCATTTTCCCTTGATTCCTCTTCTTTCCTTACGGCTGTGTAATTCTTCGCTTCCAGGATCATTCTGGAGAATACATCTGGAAGGTCTTTTTTTATAACAGCGGCGGCAGCCGCCTGAACATCGTAATCCACCCTGTAATGATGCACCCTGACATCTTTCTTGGAGTTTATTTCAAGAATGGCGAACGAGGCCCTGGTGTCTCCGTCATCTGGCAGGCCAACAGTACCGGGGTTTATGAAAACCGCCTTGCCTGCCTTTCTTACGAAAGACCTGTGTGAATGCCCGCAGATTATGATGTCGAAACCGGTCTTGAGCGATATCTCGTTAAGCCTTTCAACCGGTGTTTCGGGCCCCAGGTGCTCCCTGTCCGACTCAGGGCTTGCATGAACCAGCAGAATTTTCCTTCCTCCGACTGTTATTTTTCTTCTAAGGGGCAGGTTTTTAACATATTTTCTGTTTGCCGGACAAAGACTTTCATATGAATATTTAAGCATGAGAAACTTGTCAGGATCCTTCTCATGCTTCCATAGCGCCGCCTTTTTAGGAAATTTCATGATCCTTTCATCGAAGTTTCCGGCAACGCCCAGCACTTTCTTCTTTCTGAGCATATTCACGACCTCATCCGGAAAAGCACCGAAACCCAGCATGTCGCCGAGATCCCACAACGATTCAGCGCCGTGTCTTTTTGCATGCAGCAGAACCTCTTTCAGCGCATGCAGGTTTGAATGAATGTCGCTGATAAGCGCTATTTTCACTTAAGCCTGCTCTTCGTTCGGAATTTTTTCAGCATCATAATCCGAATTCAGAAAGTCGGAGAGCGTCTGCCATACACCAAGCGATTCCTCCCATACCCTCAGAAATTCATCATAACGTTTCGCCCTGAATTCGGACCTGTCTTTTTCGAGAAGCATGATGCCGGTTCTGAGCCTCGGGATTATGCGGACATTTCCGCTGTAAACAACAGCCTTTTCAGCCTCGTCCTCAAGAAAAACCGGCAGGAAGTGCGCCCATACATCACAGTCATGTATATCGCCCAGTATTTCCTGGATCGCTTTCGCCGCCTTGATCGGTTTTCTCAGTCTTGTCCTGAAAAGCGGCTCGAAACTTTCCATCGCATATCTCAGGTGCTTGGCCGCTATCCTCATCTGATGCAGTTCCGCACTTCTCGCCGGATCCCTGATATACATCTCAAAACCGAAAAGCTCGCCCAGCAGGTTCTTTATTTCACGCGAAGCAAGCATGAACGCATAACTACCCGGTTTTTCCGGCTTGTCGAAGGCCATCGAGCCAAGCACCGTGCGGAAAAGTTCCTGCATTTCAGTCAGTATCCGGCCATCTTCCAGGCGGGTGACAGCCTTGACAACGGCTGTCTGAATCCCTGCCCTCTTCTGTGTAAGTCTAAGCAGCAGCCTTCTGATGCCCTCTTTCTGTCTCCTCGTTTCAAGGGATTCCATGAATTCAGTAAGATATATTATCTGCACATCGCAGTCGCGCGCCTCACCAAGGGCCCTTGTAAGCGACCGCACCCTTTTTCTGAACAGCATGGCCTTTGACTCGGGAAGGCATTCAGCAAAAAGTTTCAGGCGGGTCCTTAGCCTGCGTGATGCAACCCTCATCCTGTGGAGAAATTCAGGGTCTTGTGCAATCTTGACGCCTTCCGCCTCCCGCATTACAGCCTGAAGCTGCGCCGCCAGCGATTCCACGCTGAATTTTACAAACGCCCTGTCAGGAGTGACCCCATCAGCTATTTGTTCCATGATCCCCTGTTCTCCAGCAGCCATTGCTGTGAATTCATTTCATCCTGGCCTTCAGTATGAACCACCCTGGAATATGAGCCGTCGGACATGAGCAGCCATGATTTTACATTGTCATTAAGATGTACCTTGAGAATTTTATTCAAGATCGTGTTTTTGATCTTTTCATCGAGTATCGGGAACAGGACTTCGATTCGTCTGTCAAGGTTTCTCGGCATCATGTCAGCGCTTCCAAGAAACATCTCGTCTTTGCCCCCGTTTCTGAAATAAAAAATTCTGGCATGTTCAAGAAAACGCCCTACCACGGATGTGACCCTTATGTTTTCGCTTATGCCGGGGATGCCAGGCCTGAGGCAGCATATGCCTCTTACCTGCAGGTCTACCCTGACCCCTGCCTCTGATGCCCTGTAAAGCGCCTGTATGATCTTTTTATCGACAAGAGAGTTCATCTTGAACGCCAGATAGCCGTCGGATTTTTTCATGTGCCTTTCTATCTCACGCTCGATCCTGAGCAGCACCTCTTTCCTCATGCGCCCGGGCGCCACGAGCAGGCTCTTGAAATCACTCTTGGCAGAATATCCCGTAAGAGAATTGAACAGGTCGGTTACATCCTCGCCAATGACCGGATTGCATGTGAAAAGCCCGATGTCGGTATAAATGCGGCTTGTTATCGTGTTGTAGTTGCCGGTGCTCATATGGACATATCTCACAATCCCGTTTTTCTCGCGACGCACCACGAGGCAGAGCTTTGCGTGCACCTTCATTCCGATGAGGCCGTAGACCACGTGCACGCCCTCTTTTTCAAGTGCACGCGCCCAGTGTATGTTCGTTTCCTCGTCGAACCTCGCTTTCAACTCGACCAGTGCTGCAACCTGCTTGCCTTCCATCCTGGCATCCATCAGGGCGTCATAGATCGGCGAATTGACGCCTGTCCTGTAAAGCGTAAGCTTGATCGCCAGCACGTTGGGATCCTTTGACGCCTGTCTTATGAAATCGACGACGGGATTGAAGCTTTCATACGGATGGTAGAGTATGATGTCCCTGCTCTTTATCCTGCTGAAGATGTCGCCGTTTCCTGAAAATATCTTCGGAACAGACGGAATGTAGCCTGCATCCTTCAGATCCGGCCTGTTTATTTTCGTCAGCTGCATAAGGTCGGCCGTACCCATCAGCGATTTCGTGACATAGACCAGATAGGGCTCGACCTTCAGGTTCTTCATGAGGATGTCCCTGATGCGCGCGGGCATGGTCTCGTTAACTTCAAGTTTGACCGCAATCCCGAAATGCCTCATGTCAAGCCCTTCCTCGACCGTCGTCAGGAGATCGGATGCCTCGTCGTCCTCTATTTCTATATCGGCGTCCCTTGTAATTCTGAAAGGATATGAGGCATCCACCCTCAATCCGGGAAAAAGCATGTCCAGATTTGCCGCTACAACCTCTTCCAGAGGGACAAGGCAATATCTACCCTGCTTTGCCAGAGGCTCGAACTCCTGCGAGCCTTCCTTTTTATCGGGAATTGTTATGAACCTCGGAAATATGTCCGGCATCTTGAGCCATGCGAATCTGTCGCCTTTTTTCGAATCGTTTACTATTACCGCGAGATTGAGGCTCAGGCTTGAAATGTGCGGGAACGGATGTGAAGGGTCAAAGGCCAGCGGCGTCAGAACTGGGTAAATCTCCTTCTTGAAATATTCCCTCAGATAGTCTTTTTCTTCCTTTTTCAGAGACTGGTAGGAAAGCACGCTGATGCCGGCATCTTTCAGTCTGGGTTTGAGGTCTTCCTCCCAGCATATGTCCCTTTTTTCGAGCAAAGGCTGCAGCATCTTCCTGATTTCCTGAAGCTGTTCGCCAGGGAGCATGCCGTCTATCGAGCGTTCCTGCGAGTTTGACGAAAGCTGATCCCTCAGGCCTGAAACCCGAATCATGAAAAACTCGTCCAGGTTGCTTCCGAAAATGGAGAGGAACTTGACTCGTTCGAGAAGCGGCTGAGTCTGGTCAAGGGCCTCTTCAAGCACCCTGGAATTGAACATGAGCCAGCTCAGTTCACGGTTGATGTAAAGTCCGGGATCATTGAAAGTATCGGCGCCTGCCTTGATGGGAACCTTTTTCAAGGCTTTGACAGGCGCAGCACGCTTTTTAACCGCCTTGGTTTTTTTTTCTTTCTTCATTTAATATTCTTCGGCTTACAAGTCTCCTTTTCTTTACGATATTTTTTTCAGACGGAAACTGAATATTTTTTTCTCAGGATTCAGGCCTTTTACCTGTGATTAAAAAGACCGTGAATTCCCTTTCTCCTTTTCCGGCGACTTCTCTTTTTACCGTACAGGCCGTTTCGGAATTGATCTCTGTCAGCATGTTTTCAGCAAACAGATTCTGCATATGCTTGCGGTCAAAACCGTTGTGCATTACACCTGTCTTATCCCGATGAAATTCCCCGTCATCAGGGTCAAGGTCAGCTATCGCAATATGGCCGCCGGGACGGAGCATCATACACATTTTTGAAAAAAGTCCTGATATGTCTGCAATATGGTGAAAGACCATTGATGATATGATGAGGTCAAACCTGAGATCGGGTACAGGAACATTCTCAAGGTCAAGCAGCATTGTCTTTACATTTTCAATGCCGCCAGCCACGATTTTTTCAGCTAATTTCTCAAGCATTGCGGGGGCGCTGTCGGCAGCCGTAATGCTTCCGACATGAGGCTGAATGGCAAGGCTTACAAGACCGGTGCCTGCCCCGTAATCCAGAACGTCCGTCTCCTTTGAAAGAAGTATCCGGGTTATAATGGCATCGGCTATGGATCTGGTCATTGCAATCCTCTGGGGGCTGTCATCCCAGGTTGCGGCTTCCGTATTGAAATCTCTAGCTTTATTCATTTCCATCGCATCTTGTGTTATTTCAGCCAGCCACAAAGGATGTCTGTGACGTGCATAATCGAGTCTGACCCTGCCAGTAAATATGCCGCGGACCATGGGACGGTTAGGTTTGATTATTATAGCGGCCATATGGGCAAGAAAGGCAAGGAAGAACAGCACGAAGAACACGTTGTGAAGAGTTGTCGCCCACCAGACTGTCTTGAGCGGCATGTCAGGAATATACACGTTTTTAAGCACCTTTATCAGGCCTGTTACAATAAGGCCTGCGATTATGAGCGCCATGCCGACATAGGCAAGCCTCTGCTCGGGAAGATACTTGTGAAACGGGGGCTCCTCTCCCTTGCCGAAAAAGGTTTTTATAACATCTACTGACTGTTTGAAATCTCCTTTCCTGGGCAGCATTCCGTTTTCCTTAAGCATACCATGATAGACGATATGGAAAAGTGCAGCAGCGACAAAGACCACGGATGCTATGTAATGAATCTTGAGAGTGAACATGAAATCCGCCGAGAATTCCATTCCCGGAATTTTCGAAATGCCGTATCTTTTGGAAAGCGGCATCTGGAAGAGCCCGGAAAGAAACAGTACAAAACCGGAAACCGCAATGGCCCAATGCTCGAAAAGCTCTATAACGCTATGCCTTACAACAAGGTTCTTATCCTGAATTATATGAGAGTTCATTCTATTTATCCTCATCTTTGTTTCTGTTTTTAAGCGCAACCGCTCCTAATACGACACCTGCCGCAATCCCTACTGCAGGTGATGCAATGACCGCTTTTGCCGTTCCTTCGGATTTTTTCATGTTTGATTTCACTTCACCCATATGAGGCCTGCCGTCTGATTTCTTTATCGCACTGTTTATCTTCTCGAAGGGCACAGGACTTACATAAACGGTCGATGTCCCGCCGTTTTCCTTCATGCCGTAGATATAGCCTTTCATTCCGGCCGCCCTTTTCTCAGCCTCGGCATAGATTTCTTCCTTCTTCCCGAATATGACCGCATTTTTCGGACAGGCCTCGACACAGGCGGGTTTTTCGCCTGCAGAGATCCTTTCTTCACACATGTCGCACTTGAACATGACGCCGTTTCCCATGAGCTCGGGTGCCACATCGAGATAAAGCCCCACGCCCGACTGCCTTTGCGGTATGCCCCAGGGGCAGACCGTCTTGCACTTGGCGCCTCCGAAGCAGAGGCTGCTGTCGATGACGACCGCTCCGGTTTTGCTCTTGTGATTTGCGGAAAACGGACATATGAGAGCGCAGGCAGGCTTGTCGCAGTGCATGCAGCGTCTGGGGATGTTCATTGTCTTTTCCCCGCCGTCAACATTGAGCCTGACCTTCTGAATGAAAATCGGATTATAGGGTGTCAGCCTGTCGGTAACATCTTTCTTCTTCGACCAGTCCTCGACGATTTTTGTTGGATAAGGAACCGGAATCGGGTCAACAGGTTCCGGAACTTTGGCAACATTTATTGCCCTGCATGCACTTACGCATGCCGGAGTGTCCTTTCCCGGACACCCGTCGCAAAGGCTGAGGTCTATGAGTGTTGCGTGACCCTGTTCCTGAGAGGCCTCTGTTTTTGACGGAACTGCTAATCCCGACGCAGCTGCAAGACCTGTAAGCGTTTTCAGGAAAGACCTTCTTGATATACCCATTTTCTGCATATCGTCTCCTTTGATATTCAATGCCGTAATCAATAAATCTCTCATATCATCAGGATTCGATAAGCTCATTGATATACATCAAGAATATATAAGTTCTTCTTTCAACAGAATCCTGACATGATATTTTCAGTTATATCCAGCTGCTTCGGACGGAAGCCTGCAGCTACCATCATTGGCCAGATCTGTTCCCGCAGCTACCATGTCTGAATGCTGAGGATTTCTTCTGAAAAAAGTTACGGCGTATGAACAGCTCGGCCTGATTTTTAAATTTCTATCCTTTGCATATTCAAGAACTCTTCTCATGAGCTTCTCTGCGATTCCCCTGCCCCTGAGAGAAGGGTCGACAAAGGTGCGAAAAATGTCAATTACGTCATCACCCGCCATTTCGTATTCAGCCCTGCATTCAAGGCCGTTTATTTGACAGGAGAAACTGCCGCCTTCTTCGTCATGGACTATACCGGTTTCTTCTTTAGTATCCATATAAATCCCCTGTGATATGATTAGTCACTTCAATCCTCGCCGGGTGGAAATAATCCCGGATGTACTCATATTCCCGCCATCGGAGTATCATTTCTCCCTTGAGTACGGCCATGCCATTATACCGCCTTCCATGACCTTTACATTCTTATAGCCGTTTGCCTCGAGCACCAGCGCCGCCTCGTAGCCTCTCAGCGATATTTTACAATAAGTTATTATTTCCCGGTCTTTGTCTTCAGGAAGCTCACCAAGCCTCTTTCTCAATGCCCCGAGAGGAATAAGCGTCTCCCCTATGCCGAGCCTCATCTCTTCGTACTCGTCAGGTCCCCTCACATCGAGAATGAAGGGTTTCTCTCCGCTATCCAGTTTTGCCTTTACTTCGCGCGGGGTGAGTCCCTTGAGTCTGCCTTTGATTTTGTTCTGCATCAGATGAGCCGATGCAATACCATGATCGATTGCAAGCGAGAACGGCGGGGCATAGGGCAGATCGGCATTGACCATGTCATCGACCGTGAGTCCGCCCATTATGGCCATGGCCCATTGTGCAATCTGCCTGCTAACATTGCCAGGACCAACACATTGAGCGCCGAGGATCTTCCCTGTCTTTGAATCGGCCACCAGTTTTGTGATAAGGAGAGCTCCTTTCATGAAACCCGGCTTGTCAGGACTCGCGTTTATTACCGTGATTATATTTTCATAGCCTGCTTTTGATGCACCGGCTTCGCTCAAACCGGTCGATCCGGCAGCAAAATCGAACACCTTGCAGATGCCTGTCTGTATAGTACCCGGGAATTTTACCGTGTTGCCGAGAACGGCGTTCTCACCTGCAATCCTTCCCTCAAGATTTGCAAGATCACCATAAGGGGCAAGCACCTTTTTGCCTGTTATACGGTTTGTTGTCTCTATGCAGTCACCTGCCGCATATACATTCGGGTCTGATGTCTGCATGAACTCATTCACGGCAATACCCCCTGTTGTGCCGATTTCGATTCCTGCATCTTTTGCAAGTTTCGTATTAGGCGCAACCCCTATTGCCACAACTGCGAGTTCGCATGGAAGCTCTATGCCGTTTGCCAGTTTCACGCCTGTCAGAACGCCGTTCTCTCCCAGAAACTCCGCTATGCCGTTTCCTGTTATGACATTGGCCGATTTCGATCTGACATGGTTTTCAACGAGCTTTGCAAGGTCCCAGTCAAGAAAGGTGAGCAGCTGAGGCAGCATCTCTATTACAGTTATTTCGATGCCGGCGAGCTGAAGGGCCTCGCATGTCTCTATCCCTATCAGACCGCCGCCTATTACAACGGCCTTCTTAATAGACTTTTCATCTCTGATTTTCCTCAGAAAATCAGCGTCTTTCATGGACTGAAGAGTAGTTATCCCCTTCAGATTTGCACCGGGAACCGGCGGCATCTTAGGGATTGAACCCGTGGCGATTATCAGCTTGTCGTAATCGAGGCCGGATGTCTCTCCTGTGAGCAGGCTCCTGAGTTCCAGCTTCTTATTCCGCCTGTCGATTTTTGTTACCTCGGTATTTGTCCTGGCCTCTATCGCCTTTGCATTGAGATAAAACTTGGGGTCTCTTGTAATACCAGTCGGCGTGCACAACAGCATATTCCGGTCATCGAAATAACCGCCAACATAGTAAGGATACCCGCATGACGCCATGGAAAGGTCCGCATCTTTCTGGATGATTATCACTTCCGCATTTTCATCAATGCGCCTTGCCTTTGCGGCAGCCTTGGGGCCTGCTGCTGAACCTCCGATTACGACAATTCTCTTTTTCATAAAAATTCTCCCCTTACTTTTTAAATATGGTTTTCAACACCTTATCCTTATCCAGTTTCTTGGTGCAGAAGAACCAGTCATAGCAGGTCATATCCTTCTTGTTTTCCATTCTTTCCTTTGCAACCCCGCATGATCCGGCCGTAGGTACGATGACGTCGTCTCCTGGACGCCAGTCAGCAGGGGTGGCCACGGAAAAAGCGTCTGCGGTCTGAAGCGCCAGTACCACCCTGTAGAGCTCATCGAAATTACGTCCCAGACTCAGAGGGTAATATATGATCGTGCGGATTATACCCTTCGGATCGATTACAAAAACAGCCCTGACCGCCTTGGTGCTGCTTTCACCGGGTTGTATCATGCCGTATTTCTTTGCAACTTCCATGGTGATGTCTTCTATGAGAGGAAACTTTACCTCGACGTTCTTCATTCCCTTGTATTCAATCTTTTCCTTGATTGTCCTGAGCCATGCGATATGGCTGTAAAGTCCGTCAACGGACAGTCCGACCAGCTTGCAGTTTGCCTTGGCGAATTGCTCTTCCATCGAGGCGAATGTCATAAACTCAGATGTGCATACGGGTGTGAAATCGGCAGGATGACTGAAGAGAATTACCCAGCTTCCTGAATAATCAGCCGGAAAATTGATTTCTCCCTGAGTCGTTACTGCCTTGAACTCGGGCGCCTTTTCACCGATACGGGGAATAGATACCGCTGAATTTTCCATAATTACCCTCCTTTATAGGTTTATGCAGGGCACCATTACCCTGCACATTTGATAAACTTATTTCAAGGATGGCAAACAGTCATTGATGCCTGTCAAGAAAATGTGAATCTCGTCCCCGACATGCTGAGGACAAATCCAGGCAGTTCGCGCTCCATTGCCATCATGGCGGTTCTGCCTGTACAGTGGCACGGGATGATATATTCGGGTGCAATCTCTTTCAGTTCATTTATCGTGGGAGAGACAACTGCATCCATGTTCGCTCCCCCCAGATGGAAGCCGCCTATTACCGCATGAATCTTTTCGATCCCGGTTACTTTCTGCGCGTGTCTTATCGTGTTTATGATTCCTGCATGGGCACAGCCCGTGAGAATTACCAGGCCTTTGCCTTTCAGGGAAAAGACCAGTGAAGAATCATCGATGATCTCATCCTTGTGCTCGCCCGAATTGTCGGCATAAGTTGCAAGCGGCATGCCCTGCTCGAATGCGGCATGCCTGGGAATCTCGCCCAGGAACAGGGAGTATCCGCCGATCATCTCCACAGGTTTTTCCGATGTGATCACCTCAAGCCCGGCTCCGGAAAGGTTCTCCTTCTTCAATTCAGGAAATTTCAGTTTGAAGTCTTCCGTAAATTTCAGATAGCGGTTGTTGTCAAGGGCAAAGGGATGCAGAAAGATTTTAAGAGGTTTACCGATTTTTCTGATAACGTTTTCAATGCCGCCGGTATGGTCCATATGGCCGTGCGAGAGTGCGGTCTCCTCTATTTTAGAGGCATCTACCCCTAGGGCATCCATGTTATGAGTAACCCCGCTCGGAGAATAGCCGAAGTCCAAAAGGAGCGTGTGCTCATTTCCGTTATCAGTCGTTTTGACAAGAGCCGAAAATCCGTGTTCGGCGATTACGGAATTCTTTATGTAACCGTCCTTCACAGGGTTGGCCCTGGCGGCGATCGGGTTTGCCGGGGCCTCAACCAGATCTATATAGTTGTCCTGAAGAACAAGTATTTCTATCTTTTCCGATTCTTTTATCTGCATCTGCAATCTCCCTTTCATTTCATTTATTAAACGCCTCTACAACGGCATCAGGCACGCGAACCGCAACAACTTCACCCCGTGCGCACTCGACACCACCCGAAGTGAGAACAGTCGTTATTATCACCTTTTTTGGCTTTATCTCTTTCGCGCTGGACCTGAGTTCAAGGGGCATCCCCATAGGTGTCGGGCTCTTGAAATCGACATGAAGCGCGGCAGTCAGAAATCTGATTTCCGGTTTGCTGCCTATCTCCCTGCCCTCGGCGCGTGCGGCATAGGCTGCAGCGGAACCAGTACTGTGGCAGTCAATCAGCGATGCTATGAGCCCGCCGTACACCATTCCCGGTATCGCCATGTATTTTTCATCCGGGGTATAGGTGCAGACCGTTTCGTCTCCATCCCAGAAGCTTTTAATCTGCAAGCCCTCCCTGTTCAACCTTCCGCAGCCGTAACAATGGCTGAAACTGTCCGGATAACAATCCTGAAAAGCCAATCCATTCATACTTTTCCTCCAAAATTTTTATTATTCCTGATCTGGATTTGTTTTTGTCAATGATTAATCCTGTTCAGGTTGTTTCTCTTCTCAATTTAAGTATTGGCTCAATTGCTTTTTTGAATTCTCTGGCGGCAGCCGTACCTGAAAACTGGTAGACATAAGGCATACCGTCATCGCCTGACTCACCGATTCCAGCATCAATAGGTATTTTCCCCAGAAATGGAACACCCATCTGTTCAGCCATCCTCTTTCCGCCTCCGCTTTTAAAGATATCAGTGGTCTTGCCGCAGTGAGGACAGACAAAACCGCTCATATTTTCAATAACCCCCAGGACCGGGAGTTTAAGCTGACGGCAGAAGCTGATGGATCGCCTCACATCCGCCGTAGATACATCCTGCGGTGTTGTTACAACCACAGCTCCTGCGGCGTCACCTATGAGCTGTATCAGGGAAAGCGGCTCATCGCCGGTTCCCGGTGGAAGATCTACTATGAGAAAGTCCAGTTCGCCCCATTCAACCTCGCCCAGAAACTGCTTGATGGCGCTGTATTTCATGGGGCCCCTCCATATGACTGCATCTTCGGCGTTATCCAGGAAAAATCCTATGGACATGACCTTGAGTCCGCCAAGTTCAACCGGGGCTATTGCGTCTCCAGTGCTTTTCACCTGAGCACCTTCGAGTTTCAGCATTTTTGGAATACTCGGCCCGTGGATGTCGCAGTCAAGAAGGCCTACCTTCATGCCTTCAAGCATAAGGGCCGTGGCAAGATTTACAGCAACAGTGCTCTTGCCGACGCCGCCTTTTCCGGAAAGCACCAGTATCTTGTTTCTTATGCTGCACATCCTTTTGTTCAGCATCTGGCGCTGGGCAAAATCCTGGGGTGTCTCATCCGGCCTTTTGGTCTTTGCATCACATGTTGATTTCGAACAGGTTTCACAATCGCTTTTTTTTGATTCTCCCATTTTTTCCTCTTTTATTTTTTTTATTTTGTAATCATCTATTGCCGCATGCAGTGTTGTAGCGGCAAGCTTCGCGCAATGGACATGATCTTCAGGAAGCCCTCCAAGGGCCTCAAGGATGTCCTGTTGTTCAATTTTTGAAGCAGCTTCAATGGACTTTCCTTCTGCAAGGCTTGCCGCCATGGCACCGCTGGCAATCGAAGGCATGCATCCATCCGTTATGAAGGTGGCGCAACTTACGGCCCCATTATCGATTCTCAGCCAGAACTCCATCGTGTCCCCGCACGGGCCTGTAATACGGGAATGTGCATTTTCATCTTCCAGAGGGCCAAAATAGTTTTGAATCACAAGACCCTCCGGTATTACAAACCCATCATCCGGCATACTTCCTCCCAGATCCTCCTTATCTGTTGAGACGCATAGCCGTCTGAAAATTGAACGACCGGCATGGCTTTAAGCTGCGCCCTTGTAACATCCATATCATACGGAATATTTCCGATAAACCTAACATCTGAATCTTTGAAGGTATCTATCATCATATCCGTGTTCCTGGAATTTATATCCCATTTGTTGATGCAGAATGCGGCTGGAATCTTGAAATGCGCCGTGAGTTCGAGAACCCTTCTGAGATCTTGCAGGCCTGAAAAGGTCGGCTCTGTTACAGCCAGCACAAGGGAAGCGCATGATATTGACGCAATCACGGGGCATCCTGTGCCGGGAGGACCGTCAACAAGCATCAGATCAAGACCTTTTTCTTCTCCGATTTTTTTCGCTTCATTTTTTACCAGAGTTACCAGTCTGCCGGAATTCCCCGCACCGGGGTACAGCCTTGCATGTACCATCGGGCCGTATTTCGTCTCCGATACAAACCATTGCCCGCACCCGGCCTCTTCAAGAATTATCGCATCAGCAGGACATGCCAGTCTGCACAGACCGCAACCCTCGCATGAAAGAGCATCAATTAAATATCCTCTGCCGTCTCTCTTTTCCTTTACCGCATCGAATCTGCACAATCTGTAGCATTCTCCGCAGGCAGTGCATTTTTCTCCGTCAATTGTGGCTTTCCTGCCGTTTATAAAATCTTCAGACCTTATTTTCTGAGGCTTTAAAACCAGATGCAGGTCTGCTGCATCCACATCGCAATCGGCTGTCACGGCATTCCCCGCAAGAGAGGCGAACGACGCCAGAACACTAGTTTTGCCTGTCCCCCCCTTACCGCTTATGACAACAAGTTCTTTCATGCCCGATCAACTCCGGCATATTTGTAGAAAAATCCGTTTCCGGAAATTTCTGTCGATATCAAGCCCTCTTTTATTATCGCATCGGTTATTTTAACAATTTCATTCGGATCCAGTCCTGTTGAAAGACATAAATCAGCCAGTCTCATGGGCCTTCTCCTTATAAGGTTCAGGATTTCAGCTTCGAAGTGCAGGCTGTTATCCCTACGCTTAACAGGTTCAAGAAATGACCGACTGATTATCTCCGCATTGTCTCCGAACATGCCCAGGATATTTTCAAGACGTCTGCTGCATACCGGATGGATATTCATGCTTGCCGAAGGCCTGTCGCAGGTATTCAACTGTATCCTTCCGGGTTTTATCTTCTCGGTCTGAAGAATGATCTTCCTTATATTTTCATCGTCCGAATTGAATTCGTTAACCAGAAAGACTTCAAGCCAGGTGTATCCTCTGAACTCTCTGCAGAAATCCTTGAGCCCTTCTGTCATTTGACTGAATTCTATTCCCCTGTGAGGACGGTTCACTCTTATGAAAGCCGCTTCATCTCCGGCATCAAGCGACGGCAGAACATAATCCGCAGCCATCAAGGACTTTCTGACTTCCTTAAGGAACAGGAGTGAACCGTTGGTAAGCACGGCAACAGGAATGCCGGTAATCTTCCTTGTTCCTTTTATCAGTTCCCCGATTCCGGAATTGAGTGTGGGCTCGCCGGATCCTGTTATTGTAATAAAGTCAGGTTTCAGAC
This sequence comes from Desulfomonilia bacterium, assembly GCA_036567785.1. Taxonomy (NCBI): domain Bacteria; kingdom Pseudomonadati; phylum Thermodesulfobacteriota; class Desulfomonilia; species Desulfomonilia bacterium. The sequence continues at coordinate 96,332 of DATCTV010000004.1, forward strand.
CCGATGAAAGTTTTCTTTCAAGCTCTTTTACCATCCCGGCTATTGGAATATATTCTTTTCTTTCAACAGTCTTTATTGTTGTCGGTCCCAGCTGGCAGTAGATGCAGTCATATGTGCATGTCTTGAACGGCATTATATCAACACCAAGCGAGTAGCCGAGTCTTCTTGAAGGTACCGGACCGAATATGTGTTCATTATTTTGCATTTAATTTCTTTTCCATGACCCTATGAAGGATTTCCTCGAAACAGCCTCTGAACTCAGGCACAATTTCAGACGTCGGTAGTCCTCTGGAATAAGCCACAGCTGCCCTTCTGTTGTCGGGTATTTCCGAAAGAACATTTATATTGGCATTTGAACAGAATTCCTTCACGCTCAAGTCTCCTGTTCCCGCCTTGTTTATTACGACCCCGTACGGGATGTACATTTCATCAAGCATTTCAACGGCAAGCTTCAGGTCATTGAGACCGAAAGGAGTGGGTTCGGTTACAAGGATCACATAATCCGAGCCTGCCACGGCAGTCACGACAGGACATGATGTTCCTGGCGGGCAATCGACAATTGTCAACCCTTTACCCTCCTCTTTCCTGACGGCCTTTATCAGTGGGGGCGATATGGGTTCACCGATATTCAAAATGCCGTGTACAAAACCGATACCGAGGGAATTTCCTTTTTCAATGATTCCGATATTGCGCGGGCTTTCCTTCAACGCATACCGGGGACATATATAGGTGCAGGCGCCACAGCCATGGCAGAGCTCGCTGAATATCATGGGTTTCCCCGATATAATCGCTATTGCCCTGTATTCGCAAACATCACCGCATTCTCCGCAGCCGTCGCACAATGATTCTTCAAGTACAGGAACAGGAATATTCACTTCTTTGCTGCATATAATTTGGGGCTTCAAAAAAATATGACAGTTTGGCGCCTCGACATCGCAGTCAAGCACCGTGACTTCATCTGAAGCGGCAAGTGCGAGCCCGACGGCAATCGTTGTCTTTCCTGTCCCGCCCTTACCTGAAGCTACAGCGATCTTCATAATCCGTCCTATCTCCCGCAGGAATCCTTTCCGCATCGCTGTTTCGCGCCGCAACATGTCGTGCCCGTTGATTCGTATGAGCAGCTTGAGCCTTTGTTCATTATTATGCCTCCGGTCGTTGCCGGTGCCTTTACGGCCTCGCCTCTGCACATGCCGCATTCAACCGGCGATTTATCGCTCATAGGACGAAAGACTTCAAATTTGTTACCGCATGACTTGCAGATATAATCGTATGTCGGCATCTATCGACTCCTCTTATTTATTTCATTTTCCAAGCGCGCCTGCCGTACTTCTGCGCCGTTTCTTCGAAAAACGAATCCTGCAATCCGTTTGCACAGTGCTCTGCGAAATCAAACCTTGTGACATACGGTTTTATATCAGGCACCGGGATTCCATCCAGGAAATCGACACCCGAAAGATGTGGTTTATATGAGAACTCCTGAAATCTTCTACAGGCTTGAAGATAATTCCTTCTGTCTGCATATCGTTCATCCTCGGGCCTTTCTCAATGAAACTTGCAGATCCTTATTTTTAGCTGCAATCCATGTTCCTGCCGGGAGCCCGGTATCTCTTGCGATGACCTGGCATTTCACCTGCATCAGATGAAACACCTCACGGCTGCAGCCCTCGAGTGTCTCATAATTCGCCTGCCCTTTGGCAATTACGATGTCTGATTCGTCGAATATCCTTAAAAAATCAGGGCTGCAATCTTCAAGTACGGTTCCAGGCATGTCGGAACCTGTTTCTATTATCCCGGCTGATTTGTCGATACCTGCCGCGAGCGCATCTTCCATTGTTGCATCGTTTATTACAGGACCGCTCTTTACAGCATACCTGACAGCCTTTGCAGGCAGCCGTTTTATAAGCAGAGAATCAAAAACAGTCTCTCCTGCATTGTCTCCTATGAAAAGAATGGACTTTGCCGATAATGCCTTTGCCTTGAACTCCCGTAAGCATTTTGTATCCATGTCTTGCGACAGGGCGTTTTTTACCGTCCTTTCGATTTTTTCATCATCGATTCGAGTGAAAGCCCCGAAATCGAGAATGTTTCCTGCTATCGAGAACCTTACAGCCGCTTCAAATGGATCCACCGATTCAAGTATCACTTCTGAAACAGATTCAACCATGCCGAGCGCAGAGCCGGTGGCCTTCTTCTTTACCAATGCATAGGGATCTTTTATTCCTGTCAGCTCCCTTATCAGGCGATGGACTCTTCCCGACAGGTAAGGAGGCGGGACATCGAACTGCATTTCCGCAATCTCTTTCAACACATTTCTCATGACATTTTGCCTTATCGAATCATTGATGTCTGACATGCCAAGCGCATCACTTGTCTGCCTCAACAGACACGGGATGCATTCAATATATGTTTTCAAAATCCAATCACCAGTGGCCGTCAACATCTGCGCCGGAAGCTTCAGCTAGGAGCCCTTTTTTATAGAGTTCTATCGCTTCGCCTACATTTATTTCAGGCGCAGTAAAAATCTTTATTCCGGCGGCCGTTAATGCACTGAATGCCTTGGGTCCGCAATGCCCGGTTATCAGGATCTTCGCCCCGGACCTGGATACCGTCTGTGCAGCCTGTACACCTGCACCCTGGGCCGCATTCAGATTCCGGGCATTATCGATCGAAGATGATTCACCGGTATCGTCATCATAAATGACAAACATCCGTGCCCTTCCGAACCTCGGATCAAGTTTAGCAGTCAATCCATCACCCTGCGATGATATTGCTATTTTCATATCCGCTCCGAATATTTTTTAAGATTTTTCAAGTTCGTTGATGCGTTTCCTGAGTCTTTCGAGCTGCTTTTCAATAAATGTCTCCATGTTTTTCAGCATACTTATATCCGTTTCGTCTTCAATATAAGAAAAACCTGAATTTCTGCGCATCCATCCGGGAATCCCAGTAGCATGGAAACAGTTTCTCCTTCCTCGGCCGCCCCTTCCTGCCCCAAAACCTTTTTTAAAAGGCAATTCACTGTTGATAAACGGCTGATTCGTTGAGCAGTTACCCCATCCTCCGCCTGTCATAGGCCCCATTCCGTTTGGTCCGGTTCCGTCGCCTCTTGGCATTTTCCTGTCCTCCTTTGTGTAGTTATTGTCTGATGCATTTAATTCTCGTCTTCGTTATTTGTCTTTGTAAGCAGTCTTGTCTGCCGCTCCCTGAGCCATGAAACATCGCTTTTCGATATGAGCTTTCTTGCCGTTCTCCTTAACAACCCATCCGGATTCGAAAGGTCATTAAGCGTGAGACCTGCCGCGATGCTCAAAGCAGTGCCCAGTATTCCTCTCCCCAATGGCATTCCGGCCCTCGGGCAGCCCGGCATGCCGCCGCCTCTTAATCTTGTCCGCATCATCCTTCCTAATCCATACGGCATCTTCTCATCCTCCCGCCTGAACCTCTTGTTCTTTGCCTGTTCCGGTATCTGCACATGCAGCCCGGCATTACGAATTGTTCGTGAAGGTTTTCATTACCGAGCCAGGCTTCAATCACCTCCGAGCTGTCGCCTGAAACAAAACCGATAACTTTTATTCCAAGAGATTCAATCGCCTTTTCAAGGGATCTCGATATAGCCCCGCATATGAGAGCTGACAGAGACAGGTCCTTAAGCCACTGTGCCCTTTCATTCACCTGAACAAGCCTGATGTCTTCAGTTTTCTGATCTATGATGCGCCCGTTTTCCGCGCTGATGATCAAAACCGTCTGCGCCACATCGAATACCGGCGCTATCCTTCCGTTCCATACCGTGAATGCTGCTTTGATAATCATGATTTTAATATTTCATATTTCATGCCAGATGGTATTTCCTGATAAATTATCTATAAAGTATTATTAAATCAAATGGTTGGAGTAATATGAATAATCACTTAAATTAATCCATGGTCGCAATATTGCACCATGATATGAGATTGATGGTTGCAATTATGCGTCTGCAGCTTCTATCTTTCAGGAATTATGATATTCAGTTTTTTTATTTTTCTGAAAAGCGTACTCTTATGTATCCCGAGTTCTCTGGCGGTTTTCAGCCTGTTGTAAGAGGTCTTCTCAAGGACTTTCCTTATTGTTTCCGCCTCAAGAATGTTCCTTGTTGTCCTCATATCGGTAATGCATGAGGCTTTTTCCTGCTCCGGCATGAATTCCGACTGGATATGTTCTATGTCTATCTGACCTTTTGTGCAGGTAATGAAAGCCCTCTCTATGATATTTTCCAGTTCCCTGACGTTTCCCGGCCAGTCATGAGCCATGAGCAGGGATATGGCTTCGGAAGATATTCCTTCGATTCTTTTGTTCTGGATCAGATTGAACCTTTTAATGAATTCTTCTGCAAGCAGAGGTATGTCTTCCTTTCTGCGTCTGAGAGGCGGCAGTTCCAGCCTGACCACATTCACCCTGTAATACAGATCCTCCCGGAAGGCACCCTGTTTTGTCATCGCTGAGAGATCTTTATTTGTTGCGACAATGACCCTTGCATCTGTCTTTTCCGGCCTGGTTGAACCAAGTGGCTCAAATGTCCTGTCCTGAAGCACTCTCAAGAGCCTCACCTGAAGAGCAGGAGAAATGTCGCCGATTTCATCCAGGAAAATGGTTCCTGATTTTGCTATTGCGAATCTGCCCGGCTTGTCCTTTCTTGCTCCTGTAAACGCCCCGGCCTTGTATCCGAACAGCTCTGATTCAAGGAGACTGTCAGGAAGCGCCGCACAATTGACTGCAATGAAAGGATGATTCTTCCTGAAGCTCAGGGAATGTATCGTTCTTGCCACGAGCTCTTTTCCTGTACCTGTTTCTCCGAGAAGAAGTACCGTGCTGGGGCTCGATGCAATCGCCGGAAGAACATCGAATATTCTGTGCATCAGGGGCGAGTGGCTGATTATGTCACCTATCTTGAATCTGCCTTCGACCTCGCGCCTCAGATTTTCTATCTCGCTCAGGTCCCTGAATGTTTCAGCTCCTCCGATTACCTCGCCTTTTTCATTCTTGAACATCGCAGTTGAGACGCTTATCGGAACCTTGTCGCCTTTTGAATTTATTATGTATCCTGACTTTCCTATAACAGGTTTGCCCGATTTAAGGGTCTTTTTCAATGCGCATTCGGATTCACACATGCTTGACCGGAAGACGTCCGAGCAGCTTTTACCGATAGCGTCAGTTCGCGACACTCCGGTTATATTTTCAGCCGCCCGGTTGAACGAGGTTATTATCCAGTTCTCATTTACGGTAAAAACACCGTCTGATATGCTTTCCAGTATTGACTGGGTTGCTTCCTTCCTTCCTCCGGTCAATTCTGACGATGTTTTACCTTTAGCCTTCATGTAGATCCCTTGCTGCTTGAACCCTTAATCTTTAATGTTCGTGGCAGCCGTGTTCATGGAGTTCACAGGCAACTCCGGAATCCGTGAGGTTTCCTGTAAGCCAGGCCAGCATCACCTCCTTCACATCACCGGAACAGCCCCTCACCACATCAATGCCTACGCTGTTCAGCACGTTCACCGCACCCTGCCCCATATTGCCTGCAAGCATGAGCGTCACTCCCATCTGCTTAAGAGTACCGGCGATATTGGACCTGCAGCCGCAGCCTGCCGGGGAACTGACAATTTCCTGCGAAACGATCGCATTCTTCTCATCCACTGTAAAAACAGTGAAATACTCGCAATGGCCGAAGTGTTCATCTATACTGTTCTGTCTTGACGGTAATGCTACTTTCATTTCTCTCTCCTTAAGATTTTTTGATATTCCTTCTGCAATACGGACATCTTCCGCCACCGTTCATACCTTCACAGTGAACTGACGCCCTTTTGCAGTTTCCGCACGGACTCATGCCTTCCTTGATTATGAAAATATCACCCCCGGTTATTCTCAGGGCCTTGCTGTTCACAAGAAAATCGGCGATCTTCTGCTGAGCCGATTCGATTATCCTTCCGAAGGTCGGGCGGGATATGTTCATCATGGCCGCTGCCTGTTCATGATACATTCCTTCATAGTGTGCAAGTCTGACAGCCTCGAATTCATCCAGCGTAAGCTGAACCTCTTCCCGGGAAGAAGCCTTCACCCCTTCCGGCCTGAAACACGTAATCTCAGGCATCAAACCTATGTTTCTCGAGCACTTTGGTCTGGGCAAATTAATCTCCTCGCAAAATTTATTATAAGCATATGCTCATAACATTTCAAGAATTTATTGATGATAAAAACAAAAAAGAAGTCATTCAGGTGATCAGATGCAGTGTTTTATGATGAGTCGAATCTTGTTATTCTTCCTTCGTCTTTCTTGATGGACGCCTGAAATCCGGCAGCAAGGATTCATCAACAAAAATCCTGTAAGGCCGCTTTATATTCCATCTTTGTTCCCTTTGATCATATCTGCCTATTGTCCTGCCTGAAAAAATAATTTTCTGATATTTTGTATTGCCTCTTTCAAATACCGCCACATCGATTTGTTTCTTTTCAGGCAGAAGCCTTCTCATAATGCCCGAATGCGACAGGGCGTGATAAATATCATGGAGAATCCCTGATATAAAAAGTATTGCCGGCTTGCGCATCATCAAACAATACATTGCAGCAATACCAGCGGCTCCACCGTAAACTTTGCGAAACCGGCCATCTCTTATTGATGCGCAAACCCGGCCGATAATATCATCAGCTTCGATTGTATATGGATCGGGAGCTGCATTGTTATCACCTTTTGTCTGAATCCTGGAGCCGTTTATTCCAGTAATCCTGTGGACAATCACATTTTCATCTGCGCCTGTTTTGTAGCATACAACATCGCCTGTCCTTATAGTTGAGCCTTCGTAAGGAACAACGGTAATCATTTCAGGCTCGATAAATGTCGGATTCATGCTTACACCGCGATACACAAAATGGATATGGTTCTTATTTTTTCTTTTTTTGATAAAATCTCTTTCAGAAGGTCTTTCATTTTCCTTATGCGCATTTTTTCCATGCGCTCCCACAGACTGGAGTGCCTTTTCCATCTCCTTCCAGAATTCACCGGTAAGACTCAAGTGAAGTTTGAACGCGGGTACAGACTCCGCAAGGGAATTTGCCCTTTTGATGAAGTTCCTGGCGAGTTCCTGATTTTCCTTGACCGAGAAGATATTGGACCGGGTAACATGTTCGAGCGTGTCTATTATCATTGCCTTTGCATGTACTTTATCGATGGGTTCAACAAAGTCATCCCGAGACTGTTCCAGAAAAAATATCGCATCAAGAGGAATTGTTTCCTCCACCTTCCAGCTTCCGCCCGGTCCCTGCATATAAAACCTGCTCCAGGTAGGCCATGGATGGGCGCAGAAACCGCCATATCCGTCAGGCAGTATAATTGTCGCATCGTCAGAATATGAAATCCAGGGATTGGGCAGCCTCATGCTTGCAGTCGATTTACCGACAGTCCCGGGACCCGCCATGATTACTCCCGATCCGTTAAAAGAGCATAATGCCCCGTGAATCAGCATGCCGCCCTTTTCTGTTGCATCGATAACGACAGCCTTGGCTATTCTCTCGACCTGGATATTGAACATTTCCATATTGTCGGCCGTATTTAGTATGCAGAGGACAGGCTCATCGTCCTTTTCAGGTATAACCAGTTTTTTTTCGCCTTTTTTATGCTCCCTTGTGCATACGACGATCTTTCTGCCTGTTTCTTCACCCTGCTCAAGCTGCATGATTTCCGCAAACTTTTCCACAAATACTTCCGATTCATAATCCGCCGCGGCAATTGTGTATCTAATCGAATCTGTAAGCCTGAGTATGGGATTCATATCTTTCGAATTAATTGCATACTGAATTTCTTAACTTAGCGCCTTCTTTTTCCTCGACTGAGGGAACCGTCCTTCTTCATGGGCATCAAGGCACATCGCATGCGGCCAGATGAGTTTTCCGAAGTTTGAATAGTTCTGAACAAGGCAGCCTGTGCGGCATTTGCGCATGAATATGCAGTTACGGCACAGTTCCGGATAATTCGAGAAATCCATGAGATCCTTTCTGAGCCTTACAATCGCTGGATGATTGAGCCATATGTCCCTTATCGAATCTTCTCCGAGCCTGCCATAAACGAGTTCGGGCATTGTCCTGCCGATTCCGCACAGTGCAATCGCTCCCGAACCAAGGATTCCGAGTATATGATCCACCCCGCAATCACCTGCATTGGCGTTTGAAACAAGCTCTTTGACAGGCCTTAAAGAAAGCGGGATATTAATTATCACGGGTATGCGGCATATCTCTTTCAGAGGCCCCCTCACAAAATCCGACAGTTCCAGTATTTCCTTCAGCGTAAGCGTCTCGTTTCTCTTGTGCATGAGAGCTCCGCGGCCGTTATTGGTAACAGGATTGAGCTTGACCGAACCCGCGCCGAGAGACGCAGCCATCTGCACGAGATCTTTCACCTCTTTCACATTATCCCTGTGTGGTGACATGATTATCTGAACGTTCTTATAGCCCGCATCGACGAGATGCTTGAGGCCTTTGAGTGCTGCCTTGTACGCCCCTTTTACACCTCTGAATTTGTCATGAGAGCCCTCATGGATGCTATCAAGACTTATCGAGACAAAACCTATATTTGTCTCCTCCTTCAGGAACCAGGCCATATCCTCATCTATCAGGGTACCGTTGGTTTCCATGTTAAGACTTAAACCCTCTTCGGAAAGCATCAATGCAATTTCCTTGAACCCGGGATGTATCATCGGCTCACCGCCTGTGAGCTTGGCCTTGTTCAGGCCGAGAGGCCTGGCTTCTCTTACGGCCTGCTTTAAAAGATCAATATCCACCACTTCGTCAGGAGATGGCTTGCCTCCTGCAAATGTTGGAGTTATCCAGCAATGCCTGCACCTCAAGTTACAGGTGTCGGATATGTAAAGATAAAACGAACGCAAAGCGGGTATTCCTTCGGGCAGGTCCAGACCGGCCCGGTTGTTTGGAATATCCACTTCGCTGCAGTCACACAGATCACTCATTCTCAAACCTCTTGAAGATATTTCTTATAGCATACAAGCGGATCTATGGCGTTTAACACGCCGGTCTTGGACATCACGGTTCCGGGGCAGCCGCCCGTGCAGAAGCCCGCATATTCACAGCCACGGCATTCTTCGACTTCGGTTATGGGAATGCGCCGGCGCTCTCTTACAATATTTATATTCGGATGAGCCAGCCAGACGTCCCTGAGCGAAACTTCACCCATCCTTCCCATGACCAGTTCAGGCAGCATATTGCACGGAACATATGTGCCGTTGTGAAGGACTGCCATTTTATTGAACACGCCGCCGCAGGAGCAGAGCGTTCCCCTGCCCTTCATCGAAGTCTCGCCTCTTTTCAATCTTTCAGTTATTTCCGCCATCATTCTGGCTCTTGTCAGAGGACCGGCCTGTGAGGCTATCTTTCCTCCATATTTCTCGCTTATACCGATAAGTGCGGCCATTGCTCTTTTTCTCTCATCCACTGTCAGTATGATGTCCTGACCGTTACAGCGCGCGCTTCCCATATAGTCGGCCTCGTTCGTGCTGAATCCGGACAGACCGATGTCATCTATGAGCAGGGCAGCGATATTTTCGAGATCATCAACATTATGACGGTTTATTGTAACCCTTACAGTGACCGGAAAGCCGTTGCTCTTAAGAAGCCTGAGTGCAGTTATCGCCCTTTCGAAGCTTTCTGGAGGCCTGCTCTTATCATGGATCTCAGCTTTTGAGCCGTCAATCGATATCTGTATGGAATCAAGCCTCGGCCTTCGTTTGCCTTTTGAAAATTCGCTTATGGTCTTTTCATCAATGAGCGTGCCGTTGGAAAGAATCTTGTACCGCATCCTGTTCTCTATGACGCTGTCGATGATTTCGAACAGGTCTTTCCTGACAAACACCTCACCGCCGCTCAGGCAGACCTTCTGCACCCCTATACTGCCGGCCTCCCTGAAAAGAGCCAGCCAGTCAGCAGCAGGAAGGTCCTGAGCCTTTTCCATGCTCTCGGCATAAAAGCAATATCGGCATTTAAGGTTGCATTTTCCGGTAAGACATATGTCGAGTTCCCGGGGGGCGGATGATATCCCGGGATAGCCCTCATGGGATTTCATTAATGAAGTTTTCTCCCAGCATATTCATGAAATTTTCAGCATCGGCTTTAGCTTTTTCAAGTTCGACGCCGCTGAAGCTTTTTACAAGGAAGGCTGCTATTTCATCGAGCGTCCGGGGCTGTTCAATAAAGCCCCAGACAAGCACACCCGTCGCGTTTATTATAATACCTGAATCAACATCCGGATTGTAGAGTACCGCACCATCCTCTCCCTCGTCACGGAATGAGACGCCAGGGTTAGACTTAAACATCAATGTGCGGTTCCAGCCTCACAATTATTTGTTGCAGCTGGTCCATCATAACATCCGTCACCGGCACCTGTACCATTAGCGCTGCAATCCTGAAAATCACCCGAACCTGTCCCCTCACAATCCCCAATGGAATTACGAGTACCATCCAGCTTCATCACCCTAGGTGCTTCGTAAACCGGCTTTGAATTATCTGCGTTCTTTTTGTCTTTTGACATCATAATCTCCTTACTTTCATTCAATTGTTATGAATATTTTATATTTCGATACTCAAAAGTGAAAAAAGTCAACCTTCTTGGTCGAACATTCATATTATTCAATGGATTATTCTCCTAAGAGTTATCCCATGAGTATTTTTTACAGGCATCAGCATTTCACCCTGTATCCGAAAAAGCCGTTTTTCCTGAGGTTTTCGACAAGTTCGGCAACATCCTTATCGATATTCTCAGGCACGCCGGAAAAGGTCTCTTTTATCTGGCTGATTATCTGTCCCACGTTTTTCCTGCCATCCGCCGCTTTCCATATGAATTTCCCGGTATTGTTGACGGCAAGCGAATTGCCGGTGTCCATATTGACCAGCACGGCCCAGCCGTCATTTTCATCCTGATAGATAACATCAGGGTTCGGATAAGGGATATATTCATAGTCAGGCATTTTATTAATCTATAAGATTATGTGCTGTCTGTAAAACAAAAAAGTCCGTTCGTCACGGATTCGTTTTATTCATGATTCGCCGCGCATATAAGTGATAAAGGAGCTTATGACAAACCATATGAAGGCTGCCAGAATTATGGTGGCCCCGGTTGCGGTATATGCCCATTCCTGCGCGGAAATTACAAGTCCTGCAGCCGCAGATGTCACACTTATAAGTATCGACCACCAGAACATGGCCCCGGCGGTACGAGACAGATTTCTTGCCGCCGCAGCAGGCACAATGAGAAGGGCCGTTACGAGCAGCACCCCCACTGCCCTTACCGAAAAGATGACAACAACCGAAAGCAGCGCCGCATACATGTACTGATAAAGGGCAACTTTTATCCGGTGCGCCCTGGCAAGTGAATGATTGAGACCGATATAAAACATGCGGTTATATCCCAGACCGATAAATACAAGAATTACAAGTGCAAGTACAGCAAGCATGACTATGTCGGCCGTGCTTATTGTAAGTATATCGCCGTACAGAAACAGCTGCATGTCGCGTGCAATGCTTCGATCCCGGCTGACTATTGCGATTCCGAAGGCGACAACAGCCGAGAAAATAACGCCGACAACGGTATCCATGGAAAGGGAACTCTTCCGCTGAAGCGCCGTTATTGCAATGCCAACAAGAACGGCGAAACCAACCATTGTAAGATAAGGATTGAGCGAGGCTATAAGTCCGATTGCAACACCTGCAAACGCCGAATGGCTGATTGCATCGGTAAAGAACGCCATCCTGAAATTTACGACCTGTATGCCCATGACTGCAGCCACGGGAGCCAGAAGCAAAAGCCCTATGAATGCCTGCTGCATGAATCTCGCCTCCATGCATTCGAAGGGCAGAATGACGGGGACAATGCCGTATATGGCAGACAGGTCAGGCATCAGGAACCTCTCTGCCATTTTTTTCATCGCATTCGATACAGCCTTCCTTGACGGGTTTGAAGGTCAACGCACCCGTATGCGGGCCGAATATTTCAAGAAGAATGTCCTTATTGAAAATGTCTCTTGGCGGACCTTCCGCAACAACCTTTCTATTGAGGCATATTACATGGCTTGCATGATAGGCTACCATTCCGAGGTCATGGCTTACCATGAGCTGGGTAAAACCCTTTTTCATCCTGAGGTGCTCGAGAAGATGACAGAAAACCTGACCTCCCTGCACATCTACGCCTGCATCCGGTTCATCAAGAATAAGTATCTCGGGTTCCCTCTGGATAGCCAGGGCAAGAAGAACCCTCTGCATCTCACCGCCCGAAAGCGCCCCCAGCCTTCTTTTCAAAAGATGCTCCGCCTTGACGTAATAAAGCAGTTCGGCAGCGGATTCTCTCATCCTGCGATTTATTCCAAGCCAGAAAGGTTTTTTCTGGACGCCCATCGACAGGAATTCGACGACAGTCAAAGGGATACCCCTGTCAAAGCTGAACCTCTGCGGGACATATCCTATCCTGATCTCTTCAGGATGGTTGTCTGAGTTGAAGCGGATATTTCCTGAATATTTTATCTCACCAAGGAGCGCCAGAAGGAGCGTCGTCTTACCTGCCCCGTTCGGACCGATAATGGCCGTACACTCTCCTTTCGGGACATGGGCATTGATGTCGTCGAGAATGGAAACCTCTCCCATTCTTACGCTCAAGGCGCTTAATTCAATGGCTGACCTGCCCTGTGGATATCCCTTTTCCATCCTATATGCTTCCCAGTGTCCTTTGTATCGTTACGATATTTCTTCTCATAACCCTTTCATAATAATCAAGACCTGCGTTATCAGGACCCGTGGCACACGGATCGAGTATTGCTGCCGGAATGCCGGTCTCTTTCGATATAGCCTCTGGTGTCCTTGAAGAGAACTGAGGCTCATAGTAGATTGCCCCTGCCCTGTATTTTCTGATCTTTCCGATTATCGAAATCATCTCCGATGCCGATGGCTCCATGCCGGGATGCGACTGAAGAACGGCGACTATTCTGAGCCCCGTATCACGGGCAAGGTAATCAAACGCCCCGTGCTGTGTGACGATATTCCTGTTTTTGAGCTTTTTAACCAGAGAAGTAAATTCGTCTGCCAGGCGGTCCATCTTCAGTTTATACTCTGTTGCATTTCTGCCGTAGATTCCGGCTCCTTTCGGATCGGCCTTTGAAAGCCCCCGGGCGATGTTGACTGCAAGCAGTCCATACATATGAGGACTGGCAAACAGGTGCGGATTAAGACCTTCGTGAAGATGGACTTTTTCTTCGTGATGCCCTTTCATATCGTGGTCCTCTTCAGTGTATTCAAGCAGGTTCCTGATACCTGCCGAACTGTCAATGATTAGAAGGCGGCTGCTCGCCCTTTTTACCGGAGCACCAAGGAATTCTTCCATACCCAGACCGTTTATAACGAGTACATCCGCTTTTGCTATCTTCTGCATGTCCCCCGGCGTCAGCGAATAGTCATGAGGACAGCCCAGATTTGACGGCAGCATCAGTTCTACGTTCATGCCACTGCTTCCCTTAACCACATTCCTGGTTATCTGATATATGGGAAATGTCGTGCAGAGGACATTAACCTTTTCCCCGGAGGCAAATGCTCCTCCGGCAATAACAAGAATGAAAAAGGATACCAGGACAGAAAAGATACATTTCCTTCCGATACTCACAAGCATGCTCGGCCTCCGAAAATCGCTTATTGCAAATTCATTTGCATTATGATTAATAACAATCAGCATGTCAATCGTTAATGCAATTCATTTCGCAATAAGATTCTGAAAGGCTTAAGGATGTATAAAAGAAACACAACCCAGAGAAAACTGCTTGAAGAGATCATATCCTCAAGCCCGACCCCCTTGAGTGTTCAGGAAATCCTGTCCGAAGGAAAAAAGAGCATAAAAACGCTCAATCTGGCAACCGTTTACAGAAACCTTAAGATTCTCATAGATTCGGAATGGCTCAAGGTCGTCTCTCACCCGGCGCTTGGCAACCTCTATGAAATGAAGGAAAAAAGCCATCACCACCATTTTCACTGCCACAAATGCGACAGGGTTTACCAGCTTGATGGGTGTCCTTTAAAAAAGACGGGCATCTCGCCACCCGGATTTGTGCTTCAGGACCATGAGGTTTACCTCTCGGGCATCTGCGCAGACTGCAACAGGCGCTGACCAGATCGACTCGTCCGCTCAGAATCTGTACCCGATGCCCACTGAAATATCATTGGAGCGGCTGATGCCTATATCCCCGTCAGTGTAAGTAAATGTATATCCTGCGATCGAAAAGACCTTGTCTGTAAGATCAAGTCCGGCATTAAGACTTAATTTATGTTCATTGACGTTTTCCTGATAGACATCATATTTCATAACCGTTGAATATTTACCTTTGCCCTTGCCTTTGCCAGCAGGAATGGAAGAAGTCTGATAGGAGGTACCATAAGAATATTCATAGCCTAATTCGGTAAAAAGTTTTTCAGTGATGTTGACTCCGAAGTATGCACCAAATGAAATTTCGTCTTGTGAATAGATATCATCCTTCGCCCTGCTGTCCACATAGCTTGCATATTCGCCTGCATAGAACATGGATGTCATCTGCTGAGAAAAATAAAGCGCTGCGCCCAATGAAATCTCCGACTGTTCCGTATCCTTTACTGCAGATGCTTCGATCATAGGCGAGATGTTTATCTGAAAACGCTCATCATAAGTATATGTGAGACCGGGAGATATCATGGCTGAGATATAGTCCTGTTCGGCAGTTTTAAAATAGGCGGTTGTATCGAGAACACCTCTCAAGGTCCAGTCGAATGTTTTTTCGATATCGGACTGTCTGTTCCATGAGATATTGCCGTTCAAGTAACCGTCCCCTGTCGGGTCATCTACAGACCTCGTCACATTTGAATCATACCCGGGACGAATGTAAATCTCGAAGTTTTCTGCATGAAGACTGGCAAAACAAACCGGATGCAGGATCAATATTATTAAATATATTTTCTTTATTTTTATGTGCATTTAACTTTCCTTTCATATCGCTCTCACTTCCCGTGTTTCCTCTGGCCGCCTGAAACACTTGCCTTTCCGGCACCATGCTGCATTGTGCTTCCCCTGCTGCCTGAACCGGACATTCGAGATGCATTCGACCATACCGGTTTGCCTTCATTATTGCGAAGCGTGATTATCTGTCCTGTGGCTTCAATTTTTATATCCTGGGCAATAATATAAAGATTGCTGTCCCTGCCAAGTGATTTGGACCCTCTAACCGTCACGTTATCGCCTTCAGACATGCTCAGTCCTGTCTGCCGCCAGTACCATGCCGGTGATGCGATAACCATGTAAGTATCCTTTTCCGCTTTCAGACCGAAGGTGACCGGCCCTGTCTGCGGTACAATCAACCCCGCCACTCTACCTTTAATTTCTCCAAGGGTGTTCATATCAAAACCGCCCGGATACACTATCCCGCTTTTTTCTAAAACCTTGTTCTCATCATTCGCATAGACAGCTGATGATGCAAGCATGAGCATAAAAAGGACAATGACGGACAGGACATGAAATGCCCTGCCGCCAAGCGTATCCTGATAGTTATTTAATGTTTTTCGTACCATACCCGGTGCCGTCTTTAGGTCCCGTCTGGTTATTGCCTGTACCGTCACCCGGTCCATA
The DNA here is from genome assembly GCA_036567785.1 of Desulfomonilia bacterium. Lineage (NCBI taxonomy): Bacteria > Pseudomonadati > Thermodesulfobacteriota > Desulfomonilia > Desulfomonilia bacterium. The sequence goes on from DATCTV010000004.1 coordinate 111,990, forward strand.
GGTATTACCTCTCTTAGCCTGATTTGACTTTGCTGCATCAGTACTTTTCAAACAGGACCCATCCCTGAGTCTCAGCTTCACACCCGTCTTCTGGGTGGATGTTGTCTGTTTGCAGATGCCTGATCCTTTGCCGTACCCGCCTTTACCTTGTCCAGCCAATGCATCGTCCGCCACAAGTGCCGTTCCGCCGATAAATGCCGCTACCAGTGTTGCAATTAACATCTTTTTCATTAAGCTTCCTCCTGAAGATTTTTTTGTTTTCAATCATACAGGAGCAAGCCCTGTGCCAGGTATGAATCAGCACGTATCATATTGTTATTATTTTATTTTTTTATTTCTGAACAAATCCGGACCAGGTTTTTGCATGCAAAGTCTGTATGGCAAGTGCAAATCCTGCACATCTTCCTTTCATAATCCATATTCCTTTATCCTGTACTGAAGCGTTCTCAATGATATTCCAAGTCTGTCAGCCGCTTTTTTACGGTTGCCTCCGGTTTCCGAAAGGATTTTTACAATCGTATCCTTTTCAACTGACTTGAGATATTTTTCCTGATGGCCGGAAGATACTTCGGCATCCAGTTTAAGATGCATTGCATCAATCTCATTTTCAGCAAGAATAACAGCACGTTCAATAACATTCTGGAGCTCCCTTATGTTCCCGGGCCAGTGATACGAAACCAGAAGATTCCTTGCCTCGTCAGTAAAGCGGGTCGTCTTCTTTCCGAATTCAGTGGAATATCTAGCAAGGAAATATTCGGCAAGAGGCAGTATCGCTTCTCCCCTTTCCGAAAGGGAAGGAAGCTTTATCGGAAAAACATTCAGCCTGTAAAACAGGTCTTGCCTGAAACGGCCTGCATCCGTTTCTTTTTTGAGGTCCCTGTTTGTAGAAGCGATAATCCTTACATCCACCGATATGAGCCTGTGCCCGCCGACACGTTCAAAAGACCTTTCCTGAATCACCCTTAAGAGTTTCACCTGGACGGACGGCGATATTTCGCCGATTTCATCGAGGAACAGTGTCCCTGTATCCGCAAGTTCAAAGCGCCCTTTTCTTATATTCAATGCTCCTGTAAAGGCGCCTTTCTCATGGCCGAACAGTTCGCTTTCAAGCAGATTTTCGGACAATGCCGCGCAGTGAACGGCAATAAAAGGTTTTGATTTCCTTGGGCTCATCTGGTGGATGGCCTTGGCGATCATCTCCTTGCCTGTACCCGATTGCCCTGTAATGAGGACTGTAGCTGTCGTAGAAGCCACCTCTGTTACAAGTTTTTTAATTTCAGACATATTGCTACCAAGAAAAATCTTGTCGAACGGGGGGATGTTTCTGCCGATTTCCTCTGCAAGAATGCTTATCCTCTGTTCCGATTCCGCATCCTTTAATACCCTGCCTACGACATGTCTCAGTTCATCAGGGCTGGAAAAGGGCTTGGACAGATAATCAGATGCACCCAGTTTCATAGCCTCTACTGCATTGTTGATAGAGCCGTAGGCAGTGATGATTATCCACCTCATGTCACTCCTCAGATTTCTGCCAGCCTTCATCAGGTCGATTCCGTTCATATCAGGCATTTTAAGGTCGGTTATTACAAGCTCATACGAATCGGATTTTATCATTTCAAGTGCTTTGCTTCCGTTTTCGGCTTGATTGACGTCATAACCCTGTTCTTTAAGAACAAGACTGATAAATGACCTCATTGTCATGTCATCATCGACTACGAGTATTGACTTAGCCAAATCACTTCCCCTTTCCGCCGGGCATTTCCATAGCTAGAACTGCGCCTTTTGCACCGGACCTGTTTTTAAGAGATATCTTCCCTCCCATCCCACTGATCACCTTTTGAGCATAGGCAAGCCCCAAACCTGTTCCGTTCGTCTTTGTTGTAAAAAACGGAGTGAAAACCTTTGCAAGCCCTTCTTCCCCAAGGCCTTTACCATTGTCTTCAATCCTTATTTCAACTGTCTCGCCTTTCAGGCTTGCCGAGACCGATATTTCACCTTTATCCGGAATCGATTCCATCGCATTTATCAGGCCGTTCAGTAATACCCTTCTTAGCTTTTCACCGTCGGCAGTTACATAAATATCGTTATCTATTATAACATTCTTGATCCCGGCGAATGATGAAAGCACCTCGTTGACACTGTCGGTTGCCAGCTCATAAAGATTTATTTTCTCTAACCTGTAGGTTTCATCTCTGGAAAAAAGCAGCATCTCATTTACCAGTGCGCCGATCCGGTCCGAACCTTCTATTATGAAACCCAGCGCCTGTTTCCTCTCATCCGAATCACTTGTCTTTTCATCGATCCACTGTGCATATCCCTTAAGACCTCCGAGCGCATTTCTTATTTCATGAGCAAGAACAGAGCTCATCTGCCCTATCATGCCCAGTTCCCTCTGCCTCTGCATCTCTGATTCCAGCCTGATATAGCGGGATGCCATCCTCTCGAACAATATGCCCGAAATCCACAAAAGCAGAATTACAACACCAGCCGTCCACCATATCCTTCCCGCATTGGATATTATATTCTCGGTCTCGGCCGTGTTCATGACAAGGACAAGATAGCTGCTTTCATTTCCTGATGTCTTAAGTGGAAATACATATTCATAAGCCCCGATTCCGGTACCCAGAACGATCCTCCTGCCTGACGGTTTTTCATGATTTTGAGGAAGAACACCTTTCATGACTGAACCTTTCAAGCTCGGATTGGTATGAAAAAGAATTTTACCGCCGGAATCCGCAATAAATGCATATGCGACAACACGATCGGAAAGGATGTTACGGAACTCTTCACCGGGGGTCATATCCTTCATGATAAGCGTGCTTTCCGCAGCAGTGGATATGGCAAGGGCGGAGTTTTCAAGGGATCGCCATGCCAGAACCCTGACTGTTCTCATATTGCCCGATGTTGTAATGATTATGGCAGCCGTAAATACGCAGAGAAATGCAAAAAGCGCCGCTCTCATTATAATTGGTGTGTGCTTTTTCATTCTCTAACGGTTTAATTGCTCTTTATTTCCGCGGATTTATTTTTTTTCTTCTCCTGCAATAATCTCCTCACCTCTTCATGGCTTTCCTTTGTGATAGGCAGGAGCTTTACGAAAACACCGGATATTATGAAAAATATCCCGGGACCGATGCCGATCATAATCCTTATGCAGTCAAGCGCGGCCTGAGGCTGGGGAAGCGTGCTGTTTTCCACATAGCCGAATATTCCCATCAGCATGGATGCAACCCATATCACAATACCGGTAAGGATAGTCAGCAGCGAGAATGTGACACCGTAAAAGGCCCCTTCCCTCCTGACGCCGTTTGAGAGTTCGTCAAATTCGATGACGTCGGGCATCATGGAAAACGGTATCACCTGGGTGGCCGAAATGCCTATGCCGGCAAGTCCGCACAGAATGCCTGCGGCAGCGATGTTCGACGGCGGCAGAAAAATGGCGCTCAACATCACAATGACCATGTAGGCCATTGCCATGAAAAATGCTGTTTTTTTACCCTTTTTCTCTCCGATATATACCCAGAGAGGAGCGGCGAGAACCGCAGTGATCAGGGGCAGGCCCAGAAGAATGTAGGTCATGCTTTCGGGCATTTTCAGAACGTCCTTAAGATAGAAGAGGAAAAGGCACTGTATGAGATTGAATCCAAGGAGGTTCATTATGAACATGGTAATGGCGATCCTCGATTCCCTGAGCTTCATGATGGAACCTATAATACTGAACATGCCGCCGGTGATTTCCGCTTCAGATTTCACCCTTTCCTTTGTGAAGAAAAATGTTATCAGCAGAGATACAAGAAAAACCGCTCCACCGATCACGCCCATGACTGGATAACTCTGTTTATAGAACTCGTGCCCCCTGTATATTTCGTCAACAATAAGGGCGACCCCTGCGGCGCCAACAAGATTACCCACAAATGTGAGCCCCATCCTTATCCCCGATATGGTGGTTCGCTCGTCATAGTTCTGCGAAAGCTCCGGCATCAGCGAATTGTACGGCAGGGCAACGAAAGTATAAATGGTGACATAAAGAACATATACGACGGAAAAATATATGATGTTGGACACATGGCCGCTGAACGGGACAACCCATAAAAGTACAAACAGGATCGAGGCCGGAATGCAGCCGAAGAGTATGAAAGGCCTTCTCCTGCCGAATCTTGTCTCAGTCTTGTCGGAGATCATCCCGACAATAAAGTTCAGTACGGCGTTATAGATGTTGACTGCCAGAAAGATGCTGCCTGCAAGCCCGGCCGGCACTCCTGTTACGTTGATGACGAAATATAATAGATAAAAGCTTACAGCGGTGAATACGACATTGATCCCGAAATCACCCATGCCGTATGCAAACTTTTCCCATAACGGAACAACAAATCCGGGTTTCATGCATGCCCCCTTCTAAAAATCAAACAGATCATATGTTAAGTATAGTATGCCAGAAATGTCATGAATTCAATTGCTCTGTTCCTCGTGAAAATCATGATTACCCTTTCATAAGTGTTGACCAGAGGCTAATGCAAATGTATGAATAACTGGCCTGATCAAAGGCATGAACAGATAAAATAATTTCAAAAAACTGGGGAGGTAGTATTATGAAAGGTTTAAGATTTCTGACAGCTTTTCTTTTATGCTCACTGATTGCGGTACCGGTAACTGCGGCAAATAACGAACCCATCAAGATAGGCGCGATCCTGGGAGTCACCGGACCTGCGGCCAACCTCGGAAAACCGGAGGCCAACACACTTGAAATGCTTACCGCCGACATCAACAAGAAAGGTGGCATAAACGGCCGCAAGATACAGCTCATAATCAAGGATTCGGCGGCAAGCCCAGAAAAGGCGATTTCTTTCGCAAAGCAGCTCATAGATGAAGACAAGGTCATTGCAATAATCGGTCCCTCAACCAGCGGTGAGTCAATGAAAATAAAAGGCATTGCAGATGACGGCAAAACCATACTGTTGTCCTGTGCAGCGGCTGAAGCGATTGTTGTTCCGGTAAAGAAATACATATTCAAGACGCCGCAGAACGACAGATTCGCAGCCATGAAGATTTTCTACCAGATGAACAAAATGGGAATAAAAGAGATAGCAGTCCTGTCAAGCAATACCGGATTCGGCAATGCCGGCAAGCAGCAGCTTGAAACCATAGCCCCTCAGTATGGAATCAATATTGTCGCAAACGAGGTCTATGACAAGGAAGCGACCGACCTGTCTGCAGTCATTACAAAAGTCAAGACAGCCGGGGCCCAGGCCATTGTCAACTGGTCGATTGAGCCTGCGCAGTCAATAGTGATAAAGAATGCAAGACAGGCGCTCGGGCCTGACTTCCCGATCTTTCAGAGCCACGGTTTCGGCAACATAAATTATGTCAAGGCTGCCGGGCCCGCTGCAGACGGAGTGATCTTTCCGGCAGGCAGGCTCCTGATTGCCGATATCCTCCCGAATACCAACAAGCAGAAACCCGTACTTTTAAAGTACAAGAAGAGCTATGAGGCCCTTTACAAGGAAGAAGCCAGCACATTCGGAGGCCATGCATACGATGCCTTTGCAATACTTGTCGAGGGGATCAAAAAGGCCGGAACAGACAATGAGAAGCTCCGCAACGAAATAGAAAACATGAAAGGTCTTGTAGGAACGGCTGGCATTTTCAACTTCTCGCCTGCTGATCACAACGGCCTTAACATGGATTCCTTCGTAATGCTTACGGTAAAGAACGGCAAATTCGTCCCTCTGCCGGATACCCCGGTAAAAAAGAAATAGCATGAAATCCCGGGATGAGGCCTGTTGATGCCTCATCCCTTTACCTAATCAACGGCATGGGTATAGAAACCTTTTTCCAGTATATAATAGCAGGGATTACCTACGGAACGATTTACGCAATCGTCGCCATCGGCTTTAACATCATCTACAACGCAACGGGAATAATTAATTTCGCGCAGGGCGAATTTGTAATGCTGGGAGCAATGACGGCCGTTACGCTTAATGAATACATGCCCCTGCCTGCCGCAATAATCTGCGCAGTCATCATTACGATGGCTGTCGGCGCACTCATCGAAACCCTTTTCATACGCTGGCTCAAGAATCCCGCTGTTCTGAGACTTACGATAATAACGATCGGCCTCTCTATTCTGATAAGGGAGACAGCCCTTCACATATGGGGGGCCGGCGTCAGGTCTCTGCCCTATTTTACAGGCACTGCCGTCACCACAATATCAATCGGGGACGTGCTTGTCTCACCACAGATCCTGTGGGTAATTGGGGTCTCAGGGATAATGGTTCTGATTCTGAGCTTCTTTTTCAACTACACGCTTGCAGGCAAACAGATGAGGGCCTGCGCATCAAACAGCAATGCAGCAAGGCTTTGCGGAATCAATGCAAAAAACATGGTGAGCCTTTCCTTCATATTGAGCGCGGGCATCGGAGCACTTGCAGGATGCGTCGTGTGCCCGATTACCTATGTCCAGTATGACAGCGGCACCAGCCTGGCCATCAAGGGTTTCACGGTAGCGATTCTCGGAGGACTTGGAAACAGCACGTCTGCAATAGCCGCCGGCATGATTCTGGGCATTATGGAATCGTTTTCAATATGGATTATGCCCACGGCGTACAAGGACGTCATAGCCATCACCCTGCTCCTTCTGATTCTTTTCGTGAGGCCTTCAGGCCTGTTCGGAAACGCCGAGACCTCACGCCTGAAGGAGTTCTGATGCTGAGAAACAAGAATTTTCAGATCGGCCTTCTGGCCTTCATAGTCATAGCCGTGCAGCTGATGATTACTTTCACTGGCAAAACGCCTTATCTGACCCAGCTTACCATGACGGGCTATTATTCCATGGTTATTATAGGACTTACCCTTCTGATGGGATATACCGGCCAGATATCGCTTGGGCATGCGGGTTTCTTTGCAATAGGAGGCTACACTTCCGCCTTACTCACGACATTCAACATGCTGCCCTACAGATCGAAACCTTTGATCTCGCTGCTTGAAAATGTCGGGGTGCTCACGCTTCGTAAAGACCTCTATGAGATGGACATACTCACAGTGACTCCGTGGGCGGCCTGCATTGCCGCGGTCATTCTGAGCGTCCTTATCGCCTGGATAATAGGCCGGCCGGTGCTCAAACTCAAAGGACACTACCTTGCAATGGCAACGCTCGGCTTCGGAACGATAATATACAAGATCGTACTTGCAACCACCTTTCTGGGAGCAGCGGACGGGCTTTCCGACATCCCGGGATTCAGCCTTTTCCCGGGTCTTGAGGTAAGCGGGAAGTCGTCCATACGCATAGAGAATTATTATATAGCATGGGGTCTTGTAATAGTTAGCATGATCCTGCTTACAAACCTTATCCATTCAAGGGTCGGCCGGGCGTTACGTTCAATACACGCGGCCGAGGATGCATCCAACGCCATGGGCGTAAACACCGCACAGTACAAGCTGAAAATATTCATACTCAGTGCTGCGCTCGCATCTCTCGGCGGCGTATTCCTCACTCATTTCAATGGGGGCATCGGACCGTCTGAGGCTTCCATCATGAAGTCGGTCAGATATGTCGCGATTGTAGCCATCGGCGGCATGGCAAACCTGTGGGGTGCATTGTTCATGGGAGTGCTGCTTAATTTCCTGTCGCTGAGAGGTTATCTCGGCTCGTTTGACGACGCGGTTTTCGGGGCGATCCTTATCATTATAATGCTCTTCGCTCCAGATGGCCTTTTGAACAAAGACCTTTTCACCGGCATCTGGTTTAAGCTGAAACGTCTCGCATGGAAAAAGGTGAATACAGAATGAGCCTTCTCGAAGTAACCAACCTCAATAAACGCTTCGGCGGCCTGCAGGCCGTGGATGATGTCAGTTTTTCCATCAGTAATGGTATGATCAAAGCCCTTATCGGCCCGAACGGTGCAGGCAAGACAACGCTTTTCAACCTTCTTACCGGCATGATCCCGCCCGATTCCGGCAGAATTACGTTCAAAGGTCAAGAAATCCATCACGCTCAACCCTACATCGTGGCAGGTCTTGGAATAGCGCGCACATTCCAGCATATCAGGCTCTTTTCCGGAATGACTGCCATAGAAAACATCATGGTCGGCAGGCATACTCACAGCAGGTCGGGTTTTGTATCATCTATGCTGGGCCTTCCCTCTACGGGAAGAGAGGAAAAATCAATAAGAAAAAAATCCCTTGAGATAATGAATTTCCTCGGTATCGAGGAACATGCCGATACCAATGCAGCAAGTCTTGCATACGGCCAGCAGCGCATAGTCGAACTGGGCCGGGCGCTGGCATGCGAGCCTGAACTGCTTCTTCTGGATGAGCCCGCCGCAGGGCTCAACATGAGGGAAACCTCCGAAATGGCAAAGCTTATCATGAAGATCAGGGATACGGGCGTTACAGTTCTTATCGTAGAGCATGACATGAGTCTTGTAATGAACATCTCGGATGAGATACTGGTGCTCAGCTACGGCCGGAAAATCGCGGACGACATACCTCTGGCGATACAGAAGAATCCCGAAGTCATCAGGATATACCTGGGGGAGGACGATGCTCAGGCTTAGGAACATGGAATCAGGCTATTCCGGGCTCAAAGTGCTGAGGCGCTTGTCCATTCACGTCTCAGAGGGGGAAATCGTAACCATAATAGGCGCCAACGGGGCCGGAAAAACGACCCTTTTGAAGACAATCGCAGGGCTTATAAAAGCCTCATCAGGCGAAATCCTTTTTGAGAACTGCGATATCTCGAAGCTCCCGCCTGAAAAGGTCGTCATGATGGGATGCTCGCTCGTACCTGAAGGAAGGCAGGTATTCGCGCCCATGACAGTCAGGGAAAACCTTCTGCTCGGGGCATACCCTCAGTACAGGAGAAAAAAAGGCAAAGAAGTCGATGATGATCTGAAGCGCATATACACACTCTTCCCAAGGCTTCTCGAACGCGAAAAGCAGCTTGCGGGTACTCTTTCTGGTGGAGAGCAGCAGATGCTGGCCATAGGAAGGGCCCTTATGGCAAGACCCAAGCTTATCATGATGGACGAGCCTTCCATGGGACTTGCCCCCCTGATAGTAAAGGATATTTTTTCGATAATACGACTGCTCAAAGACGAAGGCAACACGGTGCTTCTTGTCGAACAGAATGCAAAGATGGCCCTGTCCATAGCCGACAGGGGCTATGTGCTCGAAACCGGCAGGATAATGCTGGAAGAAAAGGCGCAGGAACTCCTGTCCAACAAAGATGTCCAGAGGGCGTACCTCGGCAGGGACCTGGATTCGGAAGTAAGGATATAAGGTATGAACCCGCAAATATCATTACCGGGAGGCCGATATGTATTTTGAACCTCAACAGGAACAGATGGACCGGGAAGAATTAAAGCAGTTACAGCTCGAACAGCTTCAGGCTATATTGTCCAGGGTTTACATGCATGTCCCGTTCTACAGGAAAAAGTTCGACGAGTTGAAGATAGACCCGGATGACTTTAAAAACCTTGATGATCTGAAGAACCTTCCCTTCACGACGAAAGAGGATATATCGGACAATTACCCTTACGGCATGTTTGCAGTGCCGCTGCGCGAGGTCGTCAGGATTCACGCGTCTTCCGACATGTCGGCTGTTGTAGGCTATACGAAGAACGACATAAAGACATGGTCTAACCTCGTTGCCAGGCTGCTCACTGCTGGCGGCGTGACAAAGGATGACGTCGTACAGATCGCCTATGGCTACAGCCTGCTCACCGGCGGCTTCGGAATGCACTACGGTGCCGAGAAGATAGGCGCTTCAGTCATTCCGATATCAACCGGCAATACTGCGCGCCAGATAAAGATCATGAAGGACTTCAGAACCACGGCACTTGTCTGCACACCGGGCTATGCCATGCATATCGCCGATACTATTCACAAGTCCGGGACAGGTCTCGGCAACCTGTCGCTCAAATACGGTCTTTTCGGAGGAGAACCCTGGTCAGAGACCATAAGAAAGGAAATCGAGGAAAAGCTCCATATCACTGCAACGGACAACTACGGGCTGAGCGAAGTGATCGGACCGGGTGTAGCCTGCGAATGTCTGGAAAAGGATGGTCTTCACATACAGGAGGACCATTTCCTTGTCGAAATCGTCGATCCCGTTACACTTGCCCCGGTAAAACCGGGTGAAGCAGGAGAAGTGGTGATTACGACGCTCACCAAGGAGGCATTCCCTGTAATAAGGTACAGAACCCGCGACATTTCAATGCTGATTCCGGGCCAATGCAAATGCGGCCGGACTATGCAAAGGATGGCGCGCATCATGGGACGGACCGACGACATGCTCATAATAAAGGGCGTCAATGTTTTCCCGTCGCAGGTAGGCGCAGTGCTTTCCGAAGTTGAAGGAACCGAACCCAATTATCAGATAATCATTGAAAGGAAGGGCTCGCTTGATGAAATGAAGATCAATGTCGAGGTCTCTGAAAGCAGCTTCTTTGATGAAATCAAAAAGCATCAGGCGCTTATCGAAGAAATAAAGGATAAGATCGCATCTTCAATCGGCATATCGACAAAGGTCAGACTTGTCGAAAAGAAATCATTGGGCGAGATTCCCGGCGTAAAGGTGATCGACAGGAGGGATAAAACCCAGACGGAGAAGCCACTTTAATTGTCCTTTAATGTCTGAAAATGTATTCACGTATTAAAAATACGCGAGACTGACACTATCAGTGGTTCAACTAGAGGTTCAGATAGTCCTGCGGCGAATCCCCCCTTATTTAATTCTATCCCGTCAGGTGCTTTCCTTATGCCCTCCAATTCATATCAGCCTTTATCACCTCTCAGAAATCCATGATTTTGACCGTAATATCCGGAGTTCCCACGTCTTCGATTCTGAATCTGTATTTCTTTTTGATCGGAAATACTTCATTCAATATGGTTCTGGCCTCGGATTCATATGTAAATTCATATGTTCCGGTTTCAGGCTGGTCTGTCATGTCAAACCATAGCGTGATTATGGACTGGTTGAAGCCAGCCTTCTCCCACTGGAAACGTGTTTCAGGGTCGTCGTCAGTATAGAGGAAATCTTTGGGGGCCAGTCTGTAAACATCATTGGCCGGCGTTCTGACTGTCATGTAAGTCCCGTCTGTCATAAGATTGCGGTTGGGGAAAGCACCCCATATCCTGAGCTTGAGATAGCGGACCCCGTCTGGTTCCTTCTCGAAATATGGACCCTTGACAATGCCTCCGAACGGATTCTGCGTGCTCTGCCAGTCAAAAAGAGGCCAATTGAGTGTTGATGTCGAAGACTCCGCCATGGCTGTTTTATCCGGGAATGGGGGAACGGGTTCGCCGGTCTTGTCCATCCGGGAGTTATTCTTCATTGATAAGGCCAGTTTTGCAACCGTCTGCTGGAAGGCCTTCAGTTCATTCGGACCGAATTGAGTGGAAGCGCCTTCATAATACTGCTTCTGGTACTCCTCTAATGTCGTGACATAACCTGCATAGTCATTGGTGCATTGTGCAACGACTACATATCTGACCGGCCCCTCCTCGTCAGCCCAGCCGTCACCATTTCGATCACCGTTGAAAATCAGCTTTATCGTGTTCTCGATACGCCGTCCGGCCATTGTAGTCACCTCAACAGGCATGGCACATATTATCAGCTCCCCTATCCTGAAAAGCTGGACAGGAAGAATATTGGAACAAAACGGAATTTTTATGTCTTTTCCAGTATCACCGTCCTTTGATGATACCTGGATGAATCCAGTGGCCAGAAGAATCACCTTCGGATATTGGCTGGCTTTATATTCGTCAGTAAGAGAACCTAAAGTACCGGGGGAGATCAAACCAAACAGGTTTGGGGCCAGAAGGGCAAAGAAGCGTTCGGTGAGGCTGGCTATACCGTCGGGACTCAGATCGTCAACAGTAATACCTTCTCTGAAAAGAGGAGCAGGCGACCCGGAATCTTCGGTGCTGCCTGCCGTAATAGGACCGCCCATGGCCGCCTTGGAGGTTTGCCAGGGATTTTTAGGGTCTTCGCTTGCAACGCAGGACATGTCAACAAAGACATGACGGTAATCTATGACAGGACTAAGTTTATGTTCGCCTCCGTTAGCATTCAAGTAGAGCTCAAGCGCCTTGTCAAACTGTCTTTTGCCAAGCTCCTTGGTATGCTGCCAGTCGTATATTCCAGTCTTGCTGGGGGGGCCGTACATGATGTTTCCGGAGACGTCTCCGCAATTCGCCTGGGCGAAGGCACCGGTCATGTAAGGAAAGCGCCGCTCCCACAGGGATTCGGCATATCCCTTGCTGTCGCCGGAAACAAACCGGAAATTGGTACCGAGAGATGTCGGGTGCAGCGCAAACCAGTTTACCATGGCGTTTTCGCCGATTTTCAGTAGGGTCATGCGTTTGTTGGTGTTGTTCCAGTCAACACCGTTAACGTAACCTGTGGAAAGACCGTTTTCAAGGTGTTCCCTGTCTTCAGGATCAAGATTTTCCAGGTTGCTGAAGCCGGCCTCATTATCTATGGAAGTGATGTCGGAAACACGACCGTAATGCTTGAGTTCGGTCAGCGGATTATTAATGTAGGCCCGAGGCGAACGATTCCATCCGCACTGGAACAGATTGTCCTCATTGATTCTCAAATCCGCCGGCTGCAGGGATGCTTCCGCTAACCGTATGGCCTTGACGATGCCGCTGACCTGCACATCGAAATTAATTTTATTAAATCCTCCGCCGCCCAGATTATACATGGGAGACAGTGAAGCACCGCCTGGCGCCGCATGGGTGTGCGTTCCCTGGAGCATGATGTTATCATCAGACCATCCTTCGTCCTTCAATGACCTGACTACTTCCTGCTTGACACCCTGAAAAATCATGCAGACATCGGATGTAACATAGGCCATCTTCTTATCGCCCTGCCTGAAGACAAATGCCCTGGCGTAAGTACGGGAAAGCAGTCCTTCGCCCTTCTGCGAAGGTTCGGCCATTCCCATGAACTGCGCCATGGCCGGCGGCCCTGTTACATCTGCCTTGCCCACACCTGCGTACAGGATATCCGGAACATCCTGTCCGGACGAATCTTCAGCCTGGCCTGCCGGACTAACAGGATTATCACTGCCGCCTGAAGAACAGCCTGATAAAAGTAAAAACAGGATAAGCGAGATTACAGGTCCGGATTTAAGGATAGTCCTCATTGCCACTTCTTACCTCCTCACGAACGGATGAGCGTGATCAGCCATCAACGCTATTAAAATCAACTATAAAATAAAGGAAAAGAAGAGAAAAAACAAGAGGTCACAACTCCCCGAATTTGGCTTGACATAACGTTGTGCATGACAAGGTATTATTCTCCCGTGAGTATCTGTCAAATCGGATTAATATTTTTGTATAAACAGCAGACCGGGCTTTTTTACGGCTTGACGCCATTCCGGCCCTCCATATTTTCTCCCAGCCTGTTATCAATTATTATCACATTGATCTTTCTGTAATCAAAAAAGGCATCTTCCGAATTCCTCTGGAGTATCCTCTCACGCAAACGTTTGAGTTCGGGTTCGTTCTTAACTGTGCTTGAAGCGGCCAGAACCTCGTAGTCACCTTCTTTCCCGGCTGACTTATAGATATTATCGTATTCTTTTCTGAAGGCCTCTGCAGAGACCTTCTTCTTTTTCATAAACGATTCGACGTCCGCTTTCATATTTTTCATGTTATCCAGGGTATTCCGGGCCAGATTCAGAAGATCATTGTTCTTCTCCCTGGCCGTGACCTCTTTAAAATATTTCGTCATAACGGAAAAATCCGGAACAGTTGAAGTAAGTGAGCCAAGTATCATCCCGCTTATTCCCGTATCCGTTTCTTTCCAGTAATGCTCGAACATCGGCTGTGCAGCTTCGGTAGATATAAGCAATTGTCCCAGAACATTTATTGCATTGGCCCGGATGTTTCGGTCAGGATCATTTATCTTCTCTATGAGGAACGAAACCGATTTATCGCCCATCTTTCCGAATACCAGCATGTTAAGCCAGTAATAGTTCTTTATATCCAGCTTCAATATCTCCACGGTCTGCGGCAATGCCTTCTCATATTGCATCTGGCCGAGCAGGTTCAGAATGTTGTAGCGCATTTCAACATCCTTGGTTGATTCAAGGGTTGAGAGAAGAAAATCGCCTGATTTATTCCCTCCGATATTTGCCAGTGCGCCAAGGCAATTCCCCTGAACCTGACTGGATTGAGTCTTCTTATAAACGTCGATTACGGCATCAACCGCATCAGGGTCCTTTGTCATTCCCAGAACCCATATATAAACCGCCAGTTGAACTTCAGGCAGGTCCTTGTCCTTGAGCTTGCGGATGATGGCTGCCGATATTTCATTCGGATTTTTTTCGGCTTGACCCACTACGGATTTGACAAGAGACGACTCCGCCTTTTCACCGAGAGAGGCCATCTTATCTATATCTTTCAAGACATCCTTGGTCTCCGCGGCGGATGCAGGCACATATAAAGCAACCGATATGAATATCGTCACGGCTGTAATATACAGTATTCGTTTCATTTTATTACTCCTTGCCTTTTCTGATTTTTCATTTTGGTTCTGCTCTAAAAAACCCTTTGTCTAAAATAAATAGGCATATCGAACATGAATGTCAAAACACTTTCAAAAACTTTATCCGTACGACCGTATCGAGCTAAAAAATAAAGACCCTGCACAACTTCCCAAGTTTTTTGATTGAGGAAACTTGTCATCAAAAATCATTTTCTTAAATAAAAACTCTGCCATGTCAGCAATTATTCATGAATTGTAGAGGAGTTGTGCAGGGGTCTTTATTCAATTCTAAATTCGCCTTTTTCAAAAAAGATCTGTCTGAGCTTACAGGAAGTGTCACCTGTTATTAGGCGCAGCGCTGAATCTTTTCCGTTTTCTGGAGATTGGATCGGCGCTGAATCAGCCCCTGCTTTATGTCATTCAGGGTTCCGAATGAAGATACGGGCTGTAGGTTATATTGTCCTTTGAATTGATGTTGGCTTCTATGATTTTCGAATCTGTTGTCCCCCACCAGTTGTTTTGAGCGTTGATATTTGTGAGAGTCTGATTGTCAATGTCATAATAGGCACCGCCTTCTATATTGTTGGCATATATGGAATTATAGCCGCCCGAAACGCCGTCGCCCAGATTTATGCGGCTCATCGTCCCGCCTGCTTCATTATTGAATACCATGCCGTTTTGGTAATTGCCGATAATGGTGTTGCGTGTGAAAGTGAAGTTATCTATCGTGCCGGTGCCGCCTCTGTCGCCATTACCTGTCATTGTTATTCCGTTAGCGTGATTATTGCTTAAAGTGTTATGCATGAAAGTGAAGTTTTCTATTGTGCCTGTGCCCTGATAACCGTTGTCCTTTATGCGTATGCCGTTTGACCTGTTATCGGATATGATGTTTCCGGAAAAGACAAAGCCACTCATTGTGCCTTCACCGCGCAAACCATTATCAGATATCAGTATGCCATCACCGCCAGATGGGGAAAGAGATCTAAAACCGTTGCCGGTAATAGTGTTTTCAGTGAAGGTGAAGTTTTCCATGATGCCTCTGTTGCTAAAATATATAGGATTGCCACCATTATACGATATATCTATGCCTATAAGCCCATTGTTGTTAATGGTGTTGCCGGAAAGGACAAAGCCCGTCATGATTCCATAACCGTTAGAGCCGTTTGTAGATAAATTTATTCCTGTCATTTGATTGCCATTTATGGTGTTGCCGGAAATCGTGAAATTGGACATGTCACCGTCTCCTTCGGAACCGTTATCAAAAAAGGTTAATCCGACAAAACCATTATCGTTGAACGTATTGCCGGAAATCGTGAAATCCTTCATTACGGCAACGCCTCCGGGTCTTGCATTTCCACCCAAAGATAAACCTTCGGTGTTCAGGTTGCATGTATTATCCGATATTAAAAATCCCTCTATTTTGCCCTTGTTTTTATAAAAACTTATTCCGGTGCCTCCTTCATAGCCGTTCGCGGTGTTGCCTGATATTGTGAATCCTGACATTGTGCCGGTATTGCTGACCCCGATTATCCCACCGACATAGTCTGAAATACTGCCACCTCCCTGGCTGTCACAGGCAATATTGTTCAGTATATTGAAGTTCTGCATCGTGCCGCTGTTGTTTGATAAATCTATTCCCCTCCAATAGCTGCCGGTTATCGAATTATCAGAAATGGTAAATCCAGAGATCGTGCCGGTGTTTTCTGAAAGGTTTATGCCATCCCAACCGCTGTCTTTTATCGAATTATTGGAAATGGTAAAGCCCGTCATTGTTCCGCTGTTTTCTGAAAGGTTTATGCCGTAATGGCCGCTGCCTGTAATGGTATTATGCGAAATCGTAAAATCAGACATTGTGCCTATGCCGCCTCTCTCTCCATTTCTGGTTATGGATATGCCATTAATTTTATTATTATTAATGGAGTTATATGTGAATGAGAAATTTTTCATTACACCTTCCCCATTAGAACCGTTTGCATTTATATTTATGCCGTTTGACCTGTTATCGGATATGATGTTTCGGGAAAAGACAAAACCGCTCATTTCTCCATAACCGTTCAATCCATTATCATCTATTATAATACCGTACCCACCACTTGAAGAAGGATATTTATAACCATTTCCAGTGATAGTATTTCCGGTAAATGTGAAGTTTGTCATGATGCCTCTGCTGCCTAAAGAAATAGGATTGCCACCATTAAACGACAAACTCATGCCATCTTTCCCGTTATTGCTTATGGTGTTTTCCGAGAAGATAAAGTCAGACATAGTGCCATAATGCTCAGAGCCGTTTCCAATGATTATTCCCCTCAAATGATTTTCATTGACGGTGTTGCGGGAAATAATGAAATTAATCATATCGCCATCGCCTTTTCTGCTGCCATTGTCAACTAAATCTATTCCTACAAATCCATTTCCGTTGAATGTGTTGTCGGAAATCGTGAAATTCTTCATTATTGCCACACCGTGTGGACTTCCATTTCCATGTAAATACAAACCATAAGAGTTTATGTTGCATTCGTTATTGGATATAATGAAATCTGAAAGTGTTCCCATATTATAACCAAAACTTATTCCGCCCCCCCCCAAATAGCCATTTGCTATGTTGCCAGATATAGTAAATCCTGACATTGTACCAGTATTTTCCACCGCAATTATACCGCCGGTATCAAATGATTCATCCCCCCCACCTCCCTGGCTGTCACAGGCGATATTGTTCAGTATGCTGAAGTTCTGCATCGTGCCGCTGTTATTTGATAAATCTATTCCCCTCCAATAGCTGCCGGTTATGGAATTATCAGAAATGGTAAATCCAGAGATGGTGCCGGTGTTATTAGAAAGGTTTATGCCGTCCCAACCGCTGTCTTTGATAATGTTATTGTTGATTGTGCCTGTTGAAGTTATGCCGTCGGTAAATATGATGCCGTTGCTCGGGGCGTTCTGCAAATGAAGCCCCATTACCGTATTGTTGTCTCTGATGGTCACGAGGCTGGAATCGCCCGGCAGGCCCGTGCCGTCGATCACGGGATAGCCCGTGGCTAAAATCCCTTTGAATCCCCCGTCGTATCCGCTGCCCCATAGGACAGTATCGTCGCTTAGTTTGACAACTTCATTATATCCGTCGTTGCCCTGCCTCACATATACCCACTTGTCTCCGAACGCATTGTCAACACCTTCCTGTATGGTCCTGTAGGGGTGTTCATATGAGCCGTCTTCGATGCCAGTGGTGTTGGAGTTGTCGACATAGGTTAGGCCGTCGATCACCTTTGTTTCGACAGGCGCTGGCGTAATCTCTTTTACAAGGACATCCATGTCCCTCATGACCATGTCTGTCATACGGTCTCTCAAAGGCCTTGCGCCTTTGCCGAAAGAAAAGAACTTTTCCATGCTTTCAAAAGGATTTCCGCTTTTGAGCATATTGCCGATGGAGAATGGCAGCGTCACATAGCCGCCCACATACGCCTCTGTCGAGGATACATTGTCATTCGAGACCTTGACATCCAATGTCAGGAGGGGGATCGGCATTATCTCTAGCCTTGCCTTTATGCCGTTGATGTCCGGGCCAAGGTCTGCGGTGTAGTTATAGCCTCCTATGAAGGCCCTTGTCTCGACATAATCGGATATGAAAGGGATCAACGCCCCTGCCTCGTAATCGACGCCTTGCATGGGCTCTTCGTAAGTGCTTGTTGTTAGCTTGTTCAGGCTTCTTGAGGCGAATTCATGGGTTATTTCCTGATCGAGCACGATTTTTGATGACTGCGGGAAATAAAAATTGGCCCTTACATCCACCCACCTGGAAAGGGCCTCCACACCGAAACCCCACTGCTCGAAGCGGTTTCCGTAATAGCTTTTAAAAAAATCATAATACAGATTGGCACCAAGGATAACGTTTTCCTCAAACGCCATATGCCTCAAGCCGATACCGATATTCTGCTCGTTTGCATCATGGTCGTCCCAGTTAAGTTTGGGGTTTATGAACACAAGCAGGTTTTCCGTCCCTACGGCGGGAATCAAAAAGTCGGAATAATAAATGGTTCTGCCGCCTCCGCCCATTATTCCGGGGCGTATCATCGCAGGCCATTCGGACGGCGAATCGAGAATCCATATTTTGCTGTCCTTGATATGGGCGGCAGTCGGTGCCGATTCCTCGGCTTTTGCATTGGAAACTAACAGTAATGGAATTATAATTATGATAATTAGTTTTTTCATTCATAATTTATTAGAGATTAATAAATGCAAATGCAACAAAAACCGGCTATTTTATAAAAAACATTTCGTAATCACTGATGGGATAATCTTGAATGAAGCATAAACGAAAATGTTCCTGATTATATTTTATAAGGGAGGGATAAGGAGATGCTTATAAGGATTCTCATTTTAGTTCTATCGCTACTTTTAGCGGCCGTCGTATATGTATGACTGACACCTTTCGGGTGTGAATTCCTCATAATCGCAAGATATTCATGGGTGCTTGCGGCATTTGCGGTATTGCTTGCAGCCTTTTCAATATATGGCCTTGTCAGTCAGGCGAAGGGCAATGGAACCCAACAGGTGCCCGCTTATGCAAGGGTCTTTATAAATAAATATGTGTCAATGCAAGACCCCATAAGGCATTATATGAGCTTACATCTTTTTGAATCTGAATTTCGAACCAAATTCTGATTTAATTGTAATACCTGTTTTTTTTAAGCCATTTCTGCGCTTCACCCATGCAGTAGATGAAATAAAGTTCATGAAGTGTTTTTTCCTTTGCAAGTGTTTTGGTGATAAATCTTGTTGAAGAAAAATCTTCATGAATTATATTTAACTCACATTGTGGAAATGTTTCCTTCATCTTTCTGCTGTTATCCGACGGCACACAGTCATCGTTGGTTCCATGAATGAGCATTACCTTTGTTGATGGATTCATTGTCCATCCAGAATCGAGATCATTTTCCCTAAGTTTTTCATAGAATTTTCCGGTCCCTGCATCCATTTGAGCCCTGATGCCCGTTTCGAATATATCGCGCGGCTTTTTCGAAGATGGCTCATATTTATCGACTTCTTTATCCGAATGGTATCCGTCTATCAGATTATAAAGTTCAGTATAGCTTGGAGCAAAAAGTTCCGCGGGACTGTAATTCAAGTCGGTTGTCTTGTTTAACGTGGCAATCAGATAAGGGGCGAAGTAGAATACTGGAAACTCGGAATCCGCCATGAGTTTCTTGCGCATCACATTAGAAAGCGAGTATGGTCCTGCCTGTGCAGCCACTGCTATAACGCTTAAACCCGGATAGCTTGCCGCGTTCAGAGAAAGCTCCTTGAAAAGAGCCATAGTTGCATAGCCGCCTTCAGAATACCCCGTCAGGAAAACCCTTCCGTTGCTTCTGCTGAACTTCGCACCCGTAATCCATCTGTCAGGATAATAAAAATCGTTATAGAAGTTGGACTGTCCAAGGGTTTTAAGCATATCTGCGCATGCATATCCAATCGGCTTCGACTGACAGTAGGGGTGTAGATCATTTTTGTGTAGGCTTGCCAATCCCATCCCAGGAAGATCAGGAACAAGCGTGATATACCCGGTTGCAGCAAAGAGGGTCGCATAGGCAAGTTCAGGCCCCCATGACGCACTTGGCGCTTCCTTTTTGGTAAGCAAAGTGCCATGCTGGAAGCTCAATACAGGCATATCCGACATGCTGCGGCCGTCCGGATCATAGGGAATTATCATAACACCGGATGAATCAATCTTTTTCCCCTGAGCGTCCCTTGTTGTGTACTGAACATCAAACATTGCAATAGGATAATCCATGTCCTTGAAATTAAATCCTGATTGACCCATCATATGTTCAACGATCGCTTTTTTTGAAAGCTCATGTTCAGCTATAATACTCGCTGCATTGTCCAGAGCCTTGTGAATTTTTTCCTTTGAGAGTCTATATTTGCCATATCTCCAGGAAATTCCCAAAGTCCCTCTTTGAGCTATTGAGAATATCTTGCCTGTCCCATATTCATCTTCTCCGCGCAGGCTTTCAGAAAAACCATCATCAGGCACATCGCTGAAAGCCTCCAGACTTATCATTCCACGGCCGTTGTCGCTGTCTATAATAATCCATGGGTCAATCCATGTTGCAGGCGTTGAGGGCAATATAATCCTAAGATGACTTTGTCCATCCGATACATCCATTGGAAAATTTTCATCCGAATCATCATAAGGATCATCAATTTCTTCAGGATTTTCGATAATCGTACACTTTTCAATCTTTTTTTCGCCGCCTTCTCTTTCCATGTATTCAAGATAGACATTCTGCGTTTTGCCGAAAAAGGAGCCTGTCAAATCTACTGTCTCCCCGGGAGAGATTACACCTTGACTGGAAACAATATGTGGAGTTCTCACTTCAAGAGTTTTGTCAATTAGATAGATATCATCATTACCCTCTATGCTCATATTAAGCTCATAGATTCCAGGCGCTAACTCGCCTTCAATTCGGAGAACCGCTTTCCCTTGCGATATTGAGCATTGGCTCAAATCATAATGTTTGTCTTCCGAGTCTTCAAGCCAGAAATTGGCAGTACCATCAATTGCAGCCTGTTTCAGTTCAGGATAGTCATCCCCAAAATCGATGGTATAGACCATGTCATCACATACGCTCTTGAATTCACCTTGGAATATTTCTGTGTCAATAATGGCTCTGTCGTTATTTGAACTTTCACCGCACCCGGAAAGAAATAATGTGATTGACAAAATTACCATAAAGTAATCGATCCATTGTGACGTCCTGGATGTTGATAGCATAATCTCACCCCATATGTTTTATATATTTAATAATATCGACAATAATTTGTATTCTAATAAATTGAATTTCGAATGAAACTTAAGATTGTACTCGTAATCACAAGGTCGAGAATAAACGCGCCGGGAGTTCTGAATCATATTATCATCCGAGGAATTGAGCGCAGGTACATTTTTGAAGATGATCTTGACAGGAACGACTTTGTGAACCGTCTGTCGGTTATTTTCACTAAGACTAAGACAAGATGCCAGACTAATAGGGGGCGCTGATTGGTAAATTGATTTAAAGTTTTAAATCTGCTTATTCTTATTATCCAATCAGCGTTACCCCAAGGGGTTCCCACCCTTTGGATCTATATCATTTTTTTGTATGCCGGTAAGCATCTTCCTGAACCTTGACCAGTCTATCATCTTTCAAATCCTTATAAGTCTGTTGTCATTAAGCTTGTCTTCAACCCCCAGCATGAACAGATTCATTGAAATCCTTCTGAATAATTTATTCAATTATTACAATTGGTTATAACAAACAAACAGCAATACCGCAAGTTATTTCAAGGGGTTAAAATTATTTTTTTAAACAAAACCTCTGCCATGTCAGCAATTATTCATGAATTGAAGGAGGGGGGTGTGCATGGGTCTTTTATATACGGTTGTTGCAGCCTTACCTGAACACAAAACAGGCTAACGGTTTTAAGATTTTTTAGTTATAATATCAGAGTTTCAAACATCAGCAGAAGGATTCTGCACAAGATCCGTGTTGGGGAACAGGATAAAAAGCTTACGGCAAATGCCGGGCAAAATTTAACCTGCAGGGATTTAAAAAATTTAATAAGGGCTTAACAGTTGCTGCCCGTTTGAGGAGTATTAAATGGAAGAAATTAAAGAAACCGTCGGGTTTGACAGACGCAGAAAGATTATTCTTACTGCCATCTTCGCCGTATTTGTAATTTCCGGTCTCAGCATTCAGTTTCCGAACATGATACATGACTACCGCGCAAAAGGATTTGTCAAGGAATGGGCCCCTGTATTCTCAAGCTGCAAGTCAATAGATTGTGTCTATACAACATCGGGCAAAAATCCGGATTATTTCTACAAGAGGACTTTTGAAAACGGCGAATGGGTCATTGCCGTAAATTCTAATTCCTGCGAAGGATTGGCCAATTTCAATGCCTCGGTGTTTTACGGAAGCGACGGCGCCATTTATTATCAGACCGGATACAAATACTGCGGTCAGTCCGCCTTCAAAGAGGCCCTCGACAGCATCAGGGAAGGAGACCTTACGCGGTTCTATGACAAGCTCCCCTATAAACTTCACTATTGGAAAGGTTAATGTGTCGGCTGTTTAACGCAGGAGAATAATAGCAAAACGAGATTCAGAAAACGACTTCACCGAGGTCTGACAAAAGAGTTTTTTGTATGGAAAGATTGGCGACTTTAAAGGCTGATCCTGATGAATGCTTCTGACTTTCAAACCCGTTATTGGAAATGCTTATACGCAATTGACATAGGTATTCTTCAATTATAGTATAGACCATATTTTTGATTCCAGTGATGTATATGAATTCTAACATATTGAGGCAGCAAGGTTTTCTATTCCTGTTTAAGCGAGTACCGGGTAACCTCAAGTGTACATTACGGGCATCAATCATAATATCAGCCAAGGAGGGTGATATGCACAATGGTAATAATATCATGAGGAGAGTTCTTATCCCGGCCGTAATTCTGGCATTCATGATGATTTCAGCAGGCTGCAGAGAAGGAGCGTCAGGAAAGCTTACCGTCCTCAGCACAAATGACAGCCATTCGCACACGATAGGCGCACCGGCTGAGCAGTATGACCCGTCTTCAACAGGAGACGGGACCATCGGCGGCGCTTCCCGCGCAGCAGCTGTAATAGATGCCGAGAGGCTCATAAATCCCGACCTTATGGCGTTTTCCGCAGGAGACTTCACCGACGGGACCATATTCATAACGGGAGAAAACGGTGCCGCTGATTTCAACCTGCTGTCCGACATGGGATTCACGGCAGCGTGCCTCGGTAACCACGAAATGGGCATGGGGCCGGAAGGTCTCGCCCATGCGATACTCAATGCAAGGCAACCAGTAATTCCGCTCGTATGCTCCAATTTCAGTTTCAGTAATGATGACACGCCCGAGGGGCATTCTGACGACCTGCTTGAATCGCTTCACTCAGAGACAGAGAAGCCCGGCAAATATATCTTCGATTACATTATCCGCACAACCCCGTCCGGGATAAAGGTCGGCATCTTCGGCCTGATCGGAGGCAGTGTCCTTATGCCTGATGCCCTGCCTGTGAAATTCAAAATCAACAATCTCAAGATACAGACGCTTGTCAACAAGCTGCGGAATAAGGAGAAGGTCGATGTCGTCGTATGCCTAATGCACGCCGGATTTTCGATTGACGGTTCAGGAACCCCGAGCGGAGAGGTGCCTGACCTTGCAAAGAACGTATACGGTATAGACATAATCTGCTCGGGACATTCACACACGCTGGGAACTGCTGTTGTTAAATACTGGGCGCCATGGAGCACCTGGAAGACAACCATCATGGAGGCCGATGACGAGTTCAAGTATGTGGCCGCATCGAACCTGTTCGTGGAAAAAGGCAGGGTGAACACCGCACTCACCGAAACACGCCATATCAAGGTCGATGACACCATAGCCGGATTGCCTTCGGTCAACGCCAGGGTTGATGAAATCACAAGCGATATCGAGACGAAATACCTGAGCCGTTATCCGGTTCTGGGAGACGGCACGATCTTCGCAACACTGGCTCATTCTGATTTTGCACTATCGAGCTTGAACTCCATGAACCTCGTGACTGACGCCATGCGCGGCATTGCAGGCACCGACATTGCGGTATGCACGCCGGGAGCGGATACCGCTTATGTTCAGACGTCTCCTGGCGGTGCGATAAACGTATATGAGGCCTTTGCCGCCATGCCTCACAGCATCGGCCGCGACGGAACACCCGGGGGGGCACTTTATGCATATTATCTCAAAGGCTCGGATATCCTTTCTCTATTCGAGCTGGGGACC
The DNA here is from genome assembly GCA_036567785.1 of Desulfomonilia bacterium. Classification (NCBI taxonomy): domain Bacteria; kingdom Pseudomonadati; phylum Thermodesulfobacteriota; class Desulfomonilia; species Desulfomonilia bacterium. The sequence continues at coordinate 136,313 of DATCTV010000004.1, forward strand.
TGCCTGCTGGGACAGTTGACCAGCGACCTGTTTGTAGTGCCCTCTGGAATACGGATAGTCTTTGATTCGAGCGGCACCATAGGCAAACGGGTCCTTCAGATGTATGAAATTTCAGCGGATGAAGGTACTGAAACACTAATTTATGACAGCGAAAATCCCAAATATCTCTTAAGGGGCGGATGGGTCACCGATTCAAAGAAAAACTATTCCGTAAGTTCGAGCCTTCTTGTTCTCATAGGCATCAGATATGTCACTAATCTGTTGCCTCTGGTCGATATCTGGCCGAGGGATGTGAGCGGCAACAAGGTGAAATGGGAGGTCGTATCCGATCTCGACCAGTTCGTCGTACACGGAATCAACCCTTTAACCGGAGAATCCTATGAGGTAAAGGCCTGGTACAGCCTTGCGCAGTGGCTTCTGAATCTTCCCGGCGGAGAGGTCCCGTCACGCTTTAATGATGATGCCGCGATAAACCCGGCAGGTCCTGCCTGGCGCAGGGTATGGGACGTAAAAAAATACGGTGAGCCTTATTAACTGAGAATAAAATCCTAGAAGGCAGGAGTCAGACTTACAAAGACCCCTGCCTTTTATTTTCATCAAAGAGCTTCAGATACTCACCATACCCGGCTTTTTCCATATCCTCTTTTGGTATGAATTTCAGCGATGCCGAGTTTATGCAGTATCTAAGGCCTGTTGGTCCCGGCCCGTCATCAAATACATGGCCGAGATGAGAACCGGCTTTACTGCTCCTGACCTCCGTCCTTCCCATGAAGCCCTTTTCCTTCTTCTCAATGATGTTCTTGCTTTCGACCGGCCTGGTAAAACTCGGCCAGCCGGTACCGGAATCGAACTTGTCTCTCGAGCTGAAGAGCACCTCGCCTGAAACTATGTCCAAATATATGCCTTCGCGCTTGTTGTCCCAGTATTCATTTCTGAAAGGAGGCTCTGTTCCGCAGTTCTGGGTCACCTCGTACTGCATGGGTGTAAGTTTCTTTTTCAGGTTTTCTTTTCCCCATGTCTTTTCCAGCCAGCCCTTTCTGCCTGAACCCTCCTTGTAAAGCCTGTATTTGACAGGGCAGGTCCTTGCATAATTCTGATGATAGTCTTCGGCCTTATAAAATACCGATGCCGGTAGAATTTCAGTGGCGACAGGCTTGTCGAACATCCCTGAATTTTCGAGCCTGTTCTTCGATCCCACGGCCGCCTTTTTTTGATTTTCGTCCTTATAGAATATTGCGGTCCTATACTGCCTGCCCCTGTCTGAAAATTGACCGGAAGGATCGGTAGGATCGATATTCCTCCAGAATATGTCCAGAAGCCTTTCGTAAGAAATAAGGACCGGATCGAATGTCACCTCGACCGCTTCATAATGACCTGTCGTCCCCGAGCATACCTGTTCATATGAGGGGTTGGCAACGGATCCTCCCGTATATCCCGAAACAGCCTTTATCACACCTTTCTCCCCGCTGAAGGCAGCCTCCATGCACCAGAAGCAGCCGCCGGCGAACACCGCGGTTTGCTGATTATTCGTCATAACTGTCTTTTCCTTCTCTTCGCTCTGGGTGCAGGAGAAAGCAAAAAACATCAACCCTGCAATGAGCATTGATTTCTTCATATGAATTCAGTAGGAATTGGAGTTGAGAATCTCAAGGCCCGATGTCAGATTCTAATTTTCAAGGAGAGCAAATGGAGCAAACGAATATCAGTCCCAGGGCATCATCTGCAGGGATAGGCGATGCGGAAATTTCATACCTCGAGTACGAGGGCACCGGGAAAACAATTATATTTCTTCATGCGACAGGCTTCATGCCATGGATATGGCACCCGATCGCAAGGGAATTTGCGGGCAGGCATCATGTGCTGGCGCCGTATTTCTGCGATCACCGCTCAGTAGATCCGTATGAAGGCGGCCTCAACTGGCTCCAGCTCGCCGATGACCTGACAAAATTCTGCAATGTACTTAATATAGACAAGCCCTACCTTATCGGACACTCGATGGGTGCAACGGTCATAACCATGGCGGCGGCAGTTTCCGGGCTTGAAACCTCCGGCATGGTTCTTATTGAGCCCATATTCCTTCCTGAAGACATTTATGCAATGGATCTGGGTGTCGAGCAGCATCCGCTTGCATCAAAATCGATCAAGCGCCGCAACGGATGGGCCGACTCCGACGAGGCTTTTGCGTATCTTAAATCAAGGCCTCTGTTTAAAAGATGGGATGAAGAAATGCTTCACCTTTACCTGGAACACGGCATGAAGCCTGATGAGGAAGGGTTGAAGCTCACATGCTCGCCTGTAAAGGAGGCATCCCTGTTCATGGGTGGAACACATTTCAACCCCTGGCCTGTTCTGCATAAAGTCTCTCAACCGGTGCTTGTGGTTGAAGGGTCGCTGAGCGAAAACAGGGGCTTCATCGAATATGAAAAGGCGGCAGGCCTTTTTCCTGAGGGGCGATATCTTCTCGTGGAAGATGCCGGACATCTCATTCCGATGGAAAAACCTGCTTTGATTACAGAGATAATTCAATCTTTTCTCCCCGAATAAGGCTTTTCGAAGTTATAAATCAGTAATTTCCTGATTGTGGCGTTACTGCTGAATTCTATAAATGATAAAATACAGCTGGGTATCAGCGCCTTGAGTTAATGTCTGGCTGAAAAGCCAGAAAACAGATCGAGTATTTATAACATAGCGGTTAAAGGAGGAACAGATAATGAAAGACTGTCTCTTTAAAATATTGTTGGTTCTTGCGCTGGCGCTCCCGGTCTCAGTCCAGGTTTATGCTGCACCGTTCCATTACAGCGATATTTACGGTCAATATGATATCAATATATCCACGACAGAACCCTATATCGCATTCGATGGCCGGGCTGATACAGAAAACACATATGTCATATATGGACAGACAGCTGCTCTTCCCGATGGAAACAGGCCGATAACCTCTGCTCCCGTCCCTGAACCGATGACTCTTGTCCTTTTCGGCATAGGCATGATCGGTATAGGCTTTCTTGCAAGAAAAGGAACAATATAAAAAAGAAGGTGGAGTATGTTTGAACCTACAAGCGGGTGGATGTAATGCCCAGAATCAGCAAAAATACTGTAACCTCCCTGAAGCTGGCCGGTATATTACTTGAAAATCGCCTTGAGAACAGAGGTAAAGATCCGGTCTCAGAAAATGAAAAGGCCCCAGCTCAGAATGATCGACGAAAGGCGAAACGTCTCAACCTTGAAAAGGACATAATGTTCAGACATGCCAACGGCAAAAATGCTTTCGGCCATATAATAAATATCAGCAGAAGAGGAATGTACATCATAACAGACACACCTCTTGATAACGGCGAAGAAATCCATGCGAACCTTTTTCGGGTAAACCTCAAGGGCATTACAGGCATCGATGGCCGCATCGTAAGAAAGGGAGATAACGGGGTCGCGGTCCGTTTTGTCTGAAGAGAAACGAGCACTCAATATCGCAAATATCCTTAATTACTGAAAAACCATATTCTTCTTTAAAAAAAACCATTTTTGTCCATAACCATTGCACTTTAGAACCGGTTTAATACAATTGGTTCTCAATCATTATTGACTGATCCTTTTTTTTAAGCATAAAGTCATACATGACTGAACAGCCATTCATTTTGTAAAGGAGAAGGATATGAGCAACATTATCAGCAGGGATACAATCGGAGACATTACAAGAAAGGCAGCCACAAAATACGGGGACAAGACAGCCATTATTTTCAGGGATATAAAACTTTCTTATTACGAACTTGAAAAAGAGGCTAGGCGCTTCGCGAATCTCATGACCAGTTACGGAATAAAGAAGGGTGACAGGGTAGCCATTTATTCCTACAACTCTCATTACTATCCCATCAGCATGATTGGTCTTTCGAAAATCGGCGCAATACAGGTTCCCATAAACTACATGCTGAACGCCGAAGAAATCGCATATATAGTCAATCATTCCGGTTCCAGGTTGTTCATCGTCGAAGATGCGCTCTACCCCATCATTGCTAAGGCCCAGGACAAATTCACCACTGTCGAAAAATGGGGTTTTCTTCCTCTTGCGGATACAGAGATACCGGCTGGCTTCTTCAACCTCATAAAAGAAATGGAATCGATGAATTATGATGAGTCCTATGTAGAGGTGAATGCGGAAGACATAGCCCAGATTCCATACACGAGCGGTACGGAGTCCAAGCCCAAAGGGGCAATGCTCTCACACCGTGCGCTCATGTCGGAATATTACAGCTGCATATTTGACGGCCAGTATGACACCTATGATGTAAGCCTTAACGCCCTGCCGCTCTTCCACTGCGCACAGCTGCACTGCTTCCTGATGCCGTACCTTTATGTGGGTGCAACCAATGTCATCATGCACAAGGCAGACCCTCTTGAGATGATCAGGGCAATCGAAAAGTATCAGATAACTCATACATTCGCACCTCCTACCGTCTGGATTGGCATTCTCAACCATCCCGAATTCAAGAACCACAACCATAGCAGCCTGAAGAAGGCTGCCTACGGGGCCAGCATCATGCCGGTTGAAATAATAAAACAGCTCTCGGTCGCTTTCAGGGGTTTGAAGCTCTGGAACTATTACGGCCAGACCGAAATGGGTCCGGTCGCGACAATACTGAAGCCCGAAGACCAGCTTTTAAAGCCCGGCTCCGCAGGCAAGCCTGTCCTTAATGTCGAAACGAGATTGATGGATTTTGAAGGCAATTTCGTTCCGAACGGTGAAGTGGGCGAGATAGTCCACCGCTCAGGGCAGGTCATGACCGGATATCTCAATGACCCTGAAAAAACCGCAGAAGCGTTCGAGTACGGATGGTTCCACAGCGGAGATCTCGGCCGCTTCGACGAAGACGGATATCTTTATGTCGTTGACCGTAAAAAGGACATGATCAAGACAGGCGGTGAAAACGTCGCATCACGTGAGGTCGAGGAAGTGCTCTACAAGCATCCCGGCATTGAAGAGGTGGCAGTAATAGGCCTCCCCGATCCCAAATGGATCGAAATCGTAGCGGCAGTGATCGTTCCGAAAAAGGGCATTGTCCTTTCAGAAAAAGACATCATCTCATTCTGCAAGGAAAACCTCGCCGGATTCAAATGCCCGAAGAAAATTCATATCACGGACAAACTGCCGAAGAACCCTTCCGGAAAGATATTAAAGCGCGAACTGAAAGAGGAATTGGGGAAATAACATGGCAGAAGATAACAGGAGGCAACCAGCATGACGACAAGAACCGCTTCATTCAACATCTCGGACTGGACTACTGCCATGAGGATACCTTTCGCTACAGTCGCTGTTGTGCCGTTCTGTGTAGGGATTCTGCTGGCAATCTTCAACGGCGTGCCGGTATCATTGCCTGCATCGATTTCGGGAGTCATAGCGGTTTTCCTTATATGCACGGGATGCCACCTGATAGGTGAAACGGCCGATAAGGCCGAAGATGCGATAACCCTGAAAACGGGCCGGACAAAATTCTCAGGAGGCACACTATCGGTAGTGCAGGGCAAGCTGAATGAAAAAAAGGTAATGAAAGCCGCTTTTGTCTGTTTTACTGTTTCAGCCATTCTTGGCGGTATTATCTTTTACATCCACAGATCGTTCTGGCTGGTAGGACTCGGCTCCTTTGGAGCCGCGGCCGCGATATTCTATTCCATGCCGCCCGTAAGGCTTGCCAAGCGTGGAATGGGCGAGCTTGTCATTGGCGTATGCTACGGATGGCTCACAATTGTTACGGGTTATGCATGCGCATCAAACACAATGCCGCCGGATTCGTATATCTGGTGCTGGCCGGTTGCGCTTACGGTATTCAACATCATTCTCATAAATGAATTCCCGGATTACATACCTGACTCGACAACCGGCAAAAGAAATATCGTGGTCAGGATAGGAATGGAAAAAAGCCAGTGGATATACACATCCGCATCAATCCTTACCGGGATATCAATATTCAGCATCTGGTTAAGGTACAGGCCATTTGAGTTTGCCTTTCTTGCTGTGGCATTACCCGGTATTTTGCTTTCCTTTGCACTTGCATACCTTGTTGCCGTAAAAAAATTATGGAAATCACACAGCACGATCGAGCCGGTATGTGCGCTCACAATAGTGCTCAATCATATATCATCCATAACGATAGCGCTCCTGGTAAGATGGTAGTTGCCCCCTATTTATCCGTTCATAATCTCATCAGACAGTTCGCTTCATCTCTCCTGCTGATGAGGACCGCCAGATGGAAACACTTTCCATTGTGGCTCTCTAAAAACGCCTGGAAATCCATACCTGTTGCAGGAGGTGCTGTCGGTATGGGCTGCATCGGTTTCGGATATCATGCGGTATGGGAAGTGACTGAAGCATGCAATCTCAGGTGCAGGCATTGCCATGCAACCAGCAGCGTGGCATCCCCGGATGAGCTCGACACCATGGAGGGCTTCAGGCTGCTTGAGCAGATATACGGGCTCAAGGGCTTCCAGATGCTCGCATATTCGGGAGGAGAACCGCTTGTAAGAAAAGATATCAATGACCTTCTTGCATATGGAAAGAAGCTGGGACTTGTCAATGTAATCGCTACTAACGGCACATTGATCGATTATCCGCGTGCAAAAGAGCTGAAAAAACTTGGCGTAAAAGGCGTAGCCGTAAGTTTCGACTCCACAGACCCACAGATACATAACAGTATCAGACAGAGTCCTACAGCGTTTGACCGGGCTATAAGCGGAATAGAGGCGTGCAGGAAGGCCGGGATAATCGTTCAGCTCAACTATACTGCGATGAAAGAAAATATTGAGACACTGCCCGAAGTGGTGAAGTTCGCACATGATGTCAATGCGGCAATCATGCTCTGCTATCAGCTCGTACCTATGGGAAGAGGCGGCGCTATTGCATGTTCTGCTCTTTCTCCCGAGGACAACAGGCTACTTATGAAAAGCATAAAAGAGCTTCAGTCCGATGCGGTCACCATCGTCGAGCCGGTTGCAGGTCCGCAGTACTGGCCTCACCTTCTCGGCAGGGACAACAATGACCCAAAGCGTCTGATAAAACACAGCCTTTTCCACGGCTGCGCGGCAGGATGGGGCCTCATATACGTCAAGCCGAACGGTGATGTATGGCCCTGCCCGTTCGTCCCCGTGAGCGGCGGGAATGTAAGGTCTATGGGCCTTTCAGATATTCACAGAAAAAGTGACATATTTTTTAAACTCTCAGACAGGGACAATCTGAAAGGCAAATGCGGCGAATGCGAAAACAGGCACATATGTGGCGGTTGCCGGGGAAAGGCGTATGCAGCCTTCGGGGACGCTCTGGAAACAGATCCCACATGCTACAGTCACCATACTGTAATGCCCCAATATCTGAAATGGTCTTCTAACGGTGCATTTTTTGGCGATACGCCCGGAGGAGGCACAGGAACCTGCGGCTGATAAATACTTTCATCTCGTCTTATAACTTTTATCAAATGACAATCAGGCATCATTACTGATATAATTGTCGTATTCAATATGAGGAGATTGATATGAGGAAGACAAAGGGGTCATTTTTTATCCTGACGGTTACGGTGCTGCTGATGCTATGCGCCTGCAGAAACAGCTTCGAGCGGCAATATATAACGGATGATCAGGGTCGCGCCTTGATACTTCACGGTCTTAATGTCAGCTGCTCTTCGAAATATTACGAGGACAGGGTCGGCTGGACCAAGAAGGAAGATATCCTGAGAATGTCCCGCGACTGGGGGTTTAATTTCGCCCGTATGCTTGTGCTGTGGGACGGTATCGAACCCGAGAAGGGCGTATTCGATGAGGCCTATCTTGACAGGATTGCAGAACGCCTCGGCTGGTATGAAGAGGCGGGCATACATGTTGTCCTCGATATGCACCAGGACCTCTATTCCATACACTTCGGCGGTGACGGGGCCCCATCCTGGGCTATCGAAGACAACGGCTGGGCGTTCGAATATCATAACCCCTGGTCGATCAACTATCTTGCACCAGCCGTAATCGCCGCATTCGGTAACTTCTGGGATTATGAGAATCCCGAATATGCCTATCTGCAGGAACATTATACAATGGCGGTCATGAAGATTGTAGAGCGCTTCCACGACCATCCGGCTGTAATAGGCTATGACCTGATGAACGAGCCCTACCCTGGCTACCATAAGCCTTTTACCTTTGAATCTCAGGTGCTCAGGCCTTTTTATGAAAGACTGACAGCGGCCATCAGGACTGTAGATAACGACAACTGGGTATTTTTCGAGCCGATTGCCATCCCGGTAAACCAGGGAACACCCTCATATCTGGGAGTTGTCAAAGACGTCAGGCCCGGAGGGGACAGGCTTGCATACTTCCCTCATATATATGCCTTCAGCCTGTCCACCATCCTGCTGTGGGAAGAAACCAGGAAGAATGAGGCGGCCAGACAGCAATCCCCAATGCTTATCGGTGAACTTGGCTTCTCCGGTAACGGAACCGCAGCCGACACATATCTGAAACAGGTCATGGCAATGGCGGACCGCACCACAAGCGGCTGGGCGTACTGGTCTTATGACGTCGATCCGATGGGTGTAATAAACGCTGACGGGAGCGAACAGACAAAGATGAACGACCTTGTCAGGGTATATCCGAAGGCGGTGGCAGGTTTTCCAACCAGCTACGACTACAATCCGAATACCCGGAAATTCGTTCTTGTTTTCAATGAAACCGGGGTCAATGCTCCTACCGAAATTTACATACCTGCAAAGCGTTTCTTCCCTGAAGGATGGAAACTTGAAACAAGCGACCCGGCAGGCTCGTGGTCAAGCGAATGGAACGCGGAATCGGAAGTGTTGAAGGTTTACACAGACCCGAATCAGGCGGTTCATACTATAAAAATATCGCCCGAAGTTTGAAAATATAAGGAGGCGTGTAAGTGCCTCCTTTCTCACCACTCTTAACTCCCAAGCGGCTTTTTTATTCCCACTCTATCGTGCTCGGCGGTTTTGAGCTGATATCATAGACCACCCGGTTGACGCCTTTGACCTCATTGATGATGCGGGTCGAAATCCGTGCAAGTATTTCATACGGTATCTTAACCCAGTCTGCAGTCATGGCATCCATGCTGTGTACGGCGCGTATCGCGATGGCGTTCGCATATGTCCGCTCGTCGCCCATAACACCCACGCTCTTTACCGGCAGCAGCACTGCGAATCCCTGCCAGATGTCCTTGTAGCCTTCCCATTTCTGGAGCTCTTCCTGCACCCTCAAATCCGCCTGGCGGAGAACGTCGAGCTGTTCTTTCGTTATTTCACCGAGAAGCCTCACGGCAAGGCCGGGGCCCGGGAACGGCTGGCGCTTCAAAAGCTTGTCGGGGAGCCCGAGTTCATGGCCGAGCACTCTGACCTCGTCCTTGAACAGTTCCTTGAGCGGTTCAATAAGTGTGAATTTCAAATCCTTTGGCAGGCCTCCGACATTGTGATGGCTTTTTATGGTTACCGAGGGCCCTCCTTTGGCCGAACGGCTTTCGATAATATCCGGATAAAGTGTCCCCTGCGCCAGGAACTTTGCGCCGCCGATCCTGTCGGCTTCGCCATAAAATACATCGATAAAAGTCTTGCCTATTATCTTGCGTTTTTTCTCTGGGTCCGAGACACCTTTCAGCTCGTTGAGAAAGAGATCGCTTGCATCGACTATATCGAGGTTGATCGGATAATCATGTGTGAACATCTGCCTTATTTCGTCCACTTCATTGGCGCGCAAGAGCCCGTTGTCAACAAATATGGCCGTCATCTGTCTGCCTATCGCCTTATGTATAAGCGCTGCGGCAACGGATGAATCGACACCGCCAGAAAGCCCGCAGATCAAATTATCTTTTCCGACTGTGGCACGAATTTTAGCCACGGTCTCTTCTATGAAGCTGGCCATTGTCCATTCGCCCCTGCATCCGGCAATGTTGAACAGGAAATTTCTCAGCACCTCCATACCCCTCGGTGTATGGACAACCTCCGGATGGAACTGGACACCGAATATCTTCCTTTTGAAATCGCCCATAGATGCGATGCACGACGATGTGTGCGCAAGGACGGCAAAGCCTGCCGGCGGCACTTTGACATGATCGCCATGGCTCATCCATACATCCATTCCCAGGCTGAATCCGTCAAAGAGACCTTTATGAGAATCGATTTCAATTGTTGCGGGACCGTACTCGCGGCTTTTACCGGCATCAACCGTTCCGCCTGAAACGAGCGTTATCAGCTGCATCCCGTAGCATATCCCGAGCAAGGGGATTCCGCTTTTAAGGAGCGCCGGATCCATGCCCGGATGATCTTCCTCAAGGACCGATGAGGGGCCGCCTGAAAGGACCACAGCTTTTACACCCATCTTTTTGAGCTCATCGGCGGTCGTATCATGCATAAGTATTTCGCAGTAAACTCCAAGCTCTCTAATGCGTCTGGCAATAAGCTGTGCATACTGGCTGCCGAAATCAAGAACAGCTACCATCTCTCTCATATTAAACCTCTGGATTATAGAATTGTTAATACAGCGGACAGCAGAAAACAGTTTCTATATTTTCCCTCTCCAGCTATTCCTGCCCTTCCATGCAGTCACAGCTTGAAAATGCGAATTTGTCATAATCCGACGGTTTTGCAGTCGGATATTTGCCGGTAAAACAGGCCGTGCAAAAATCTGTGGGATTGACCACGGTTGCAAGCATGGCGTCAATGCTGAGGTATTTCAGGCTGTCCGCTTCAATAAATTCACGAATTTCCTCTACCGTCTGCTGCGACCCGATAAGTTCACCCTTGCTGGATATGTCGATACCGTAAAAGCATGGGCATTTGACCGGAGGCGAACTTATCCTTACATGAACCTCTTTAGCACCGCCCTCCCTGATAAGCTTCACAAGCTTTTTCATGGTGGTTCCCCTGACAATCGAGTCATCCACAACAACGACCCGCCTGTCCTGGAGCACGCCGCCAACTGGATTGAATTTTATCTTGACGCTGTCCTGCCTTGACTTCTGGTATGGTGAGATGAATGTACGCCCAACATAATGGTTTCTGATAAGACCTATCTCGAAACGTTTTCCCGAGGCCTGGGCATATCCCAGCGCAGCGGTATTTGCAGAGTCCGGAATGGGGATTACGATGTCGGCTTCGGCAGGAGATTCATAAGCAAGCTGCTTCCCCAGCCTTCTCCTGATCTTGTCGACCTTTTCGCCGAATATCCAGCTGTCAGGACGGCTGAAATATATGTATTCGAATATGCATTGCGCCTTGTTGTGAGATTCATTAAGCCACAAGGATTTAACGCCTGATGAATCTATGACTATCATCTCTCCTGGTTCGAGCGATCTGATATATTCAGCCCCCACAATATCGAAGGCACAGGTTTCGGATGCTACCATATATCCTGAGGAAGTCCTGCCGAGGCTGAGCGGTCTGAATCCCATCGGGTCTCTCGCAGCTATAACCTTATCGTTGGTAAGAAATACATAGCAGTATGCGCCGACCATCTGCGAGAGTGCTTCAATAATCTGTTCTTCGATAGTTGTTTTCTGAGACCTCGCAATAAGATGCATCACTATCTCGCTGTCCGATGTGGTCTGGAATATCGAGCCTGCGCTTTCCATTTCAGATCTGAGACTCGGCGCATTAATCATATTCCCGTTGTGCGCAGACGCAAGCTGTCCTGATTTGCACTGAATAACAAGGGGCTGGGCATTTGCTATATTCGTACCGCCCCTTGTCGAATAGCGGTTATGGCCGATTGCCGAATGTCCGTGAAGCCTCGGCATTATCCTCGAATCAGAAAAGACCGACCTGACCAGACCGAGGCCCTTGTGATATCTTATATCGTGACCGTCTGAGGCAGCAATGCCTGCGCTCTCCTGCCCCCGGTGCTGAAGGGCGTAAAGCCCCAGATAAACCTTTTCCGAGGCATCCTCATCGCCATAAATGCCTACTATTCCACAGTATTCCTTTAATGAATCATCATGATCGACCGGATTATACATATTACAGGCAGACTTCTCCTTTGAAAGCGACGTCCACAGCACCTATAAGCCACACATCGGTAAATGAACCGTCTTTATATTTAAAGTCTATCTTGAGTTCACCGCCGGGTACTACCACCTTTATAGGAGTGTCTGACACATCTTTCAAGGCGGCGCTCAAAAGGGCCGAGGCTGTCGCGCCCGTTCCGCATGCGAATGTTTCGTCTTCTACGCCCCGTTCATAGGTGCGTACCCTGATAGTCCCCTTATCAACCACCTGGACAAAATTGACATTTGTCCCGGCAGGCCTGAACGCTTCATGATGGCGGATCATACCGCCTAATATCCTGACCGGTACCGACTCCACATCGTCCATGAAGAGAACGGCGTGTGGCACACCCGTATTTATGAACTGGACCATATATTCCATGCCTTTGATGGTGACTGGTATGTCTTTTTTCATTCCGGCCGGATCGGTGAGTTTTATTGCTGCACCGTCTCTATTGAGCTCAGCCTCGATTATTCCTGCAAGTGTCTTGAATTTCATCCTGTTTCCGGCGATTCCCTGTCCCGCGGCAAACCTGGCGGCACATCTTGATCCGTTTCCGCACATTTCAGCCTCGCTGCCGTCCGAGTTGAAAATCCGCATGGTGAAATCCGCCTCGTTCGACGGTTCAATGAGTATGATGCCGTCAGCGCCGATCCCGAACCGTCTGTGGCAGAGCCTCAGTGCAAGATTGCTCAAATCAGTCTTCAGGCCGAGGTTCATATTGTCTATCATGATGAAATCATTGCCCGTGCCTGACATTTTCACAAAGGAAAGACAGTTACCGCTCATAAATAACTCCTAGTCTATATTCTGAAACATTTAGAAAGATTGTGCCCAGGTGATAGCTTCGATTAACAGACCATTATTATCCGGTCAAGAGACAGTTGAACACGTTATCGATTGTATTAATAAACCTGGACTACCCGAAGCTGTAGCCCTTTGTGATGAAGTAATTGATCCTGTCATAGAAAAATATGATGCGGTTGTTAAGTTCGAGAGTTGAGTATATTTCAAGGGGAGATGAGAGTATCCGCTTCTTTATTACAGACAGCCATATGGATTTCCTGCTTAGAGCAAGCGCCGTCAGAATTTCAGCAAGCATGAAGGTCTCTTTCCTGATGTTCTTTCCGAACTCGACATACTTTTTATAATCTACCTCGCTTCCCTTCAGCCATGATCTGACATCACTTAAAACCATGCTGTTCAGCCTGGAAAGCTCAACCTTAAGAATCCCGGCTCCGGGAATACTGTCCAGCACGTCCTTAATCCACCCGCTGGAAATTTCATCCATATCCATATCAATAATCTTTATCAGAAGATTCGAAAGGAAGGCCCCGGACTTTTCATTCCCCGCCGAGATGCCTTCGATATTCAATGCGCCGGGAAAGAGCTGCCTGAAAGAATCCATCATCGCCCAAGTATCCTTATAAAGCATCCTGAAGATTTCGAGCGCCTTTTCATTCGATGACCAGGCAAGTTCAGGAAGGCTGCTTATGGGAAAGTATGCTGCATCGGTAGCGTCATCTCCCGGTTTGAGCACACCCCCTGTTGCCCTGACCTCATAAGTGACAATAGCAAGACTGCCGTAAAAGTAATTTTCGACGGTATCAACATCAATAAGCCTGACGATCTCTCCGGTAAGGCCGGTCTCTTCAGACAATTCCCTCAGGGCGGCCTGGCTTACTTCTTCGCCTGACTCCGCAAAACCTATGGGCAGGCACCACATGTCCTTATAAGGGTCTTTTTTTCTCTTCACGAGAAGCACTTCCCGGTTCTCGTTAGAAACGATGCAGCAGGCAACAGGAAGCGGGTTTTCATAAAACACGGTTTTACAGTTTCTACAGTAGTCCCTTTTCCTGCCATCGATCGTCTTTCTCGATATGGTACCGCCACAGAAACAACAGTATTTTTTCTTTTTTTTCATTGCCTGCCCCGAGCCTTATTTTTTCTGCTTTTTAATATTATCTTAAAACAAAGCAGCAATCCTGTTTTTTGCCGCTTTTCTCCATATCGACTGTTCCCACCCCATCCCTAAAGATTATTACGGTTCCGAAAGGTCTGGATATCTCTTCAAGATGGCATATGATTTCTTCTGCCCTGTTTCCTCTTGCAGATGCAGGTTTGAACATCACCTCATAATTATCAACGATAACGGGATAAAGCCTGACACTGTAAATTCTGTCCTTTTTCATAATAATTTCTGCAGCAAAACTTACAGGGGTTTTCCTGCTGTAGGACCCGAATGCATAATTCCCCATACTGTAAAAAACAGGTTTCCCTTTATATATTTCCACGGGCTGCGGGACATGGGGATGATGCCCGAATATGATATCAGCCCCATAATCTATTGCAGTATGTGCCATTTCTATCTGATATCCTTTCGGTGCGAATGCCAGTTCCGAACCCCAGTGAAAGCTTACAATCACTACATCCGCTTCTTTTTTTGCATTCATGACATCTTCGATTACCGCGCTCCTTTCTCCATAAGCGGTGCCTGCTTTTCCGGATGTAGCCCAGAACTCACCGGGAAAGGTCATCGAATATGAAAGAAGCCCGTATGTGATGCCCTTTCTTTTGATAATACTCAACCTGCGCGCTTTTGTTATATCCATACCTGCACCGGAACATGCCAAACCTGATTTCAGACAGTATTCCTCAGTGGATGTAAGACCGCTGACCCCATAATCCATCATGTGGTTATTGGCCAGTGAAAGCATATCGAATCCGGCTCTTCTGACGGCCTTTATCGATGCAGGATCAGCCCTGAACACGAACTCCTTATCTTTAAACGCATTTCCTCCTTTCGTGACCGGACATTCAAGGTTTGCAAAAGCAAGGTCTGCATTCCTTATCAGCTTTGAAAGTCCGTTATCCCCGAACGAATAATCATAGCCTTTTTTTCTCAGAAGAGGTTTTGCGCTTCCGGAAAGCATTATATCTCCGACACCGATAATTGTCTGTATTCCGGATGGGTCTGGTTTTTCTGCGGCTTCAGTTTCGTTTATGATTATAAGGCTTGTGGCAATAACGATAAAAATAAACTTTCTGAACGGAAATCCGTCACCATGAACGGACTTTTCATGAATGAACGATTTGATTATCGGATTCACCTGAACTTTGCGACAGTTGTCTTTGAACGGTGTCTGGCATTTGTCTGATAATTTGTATTAGTCCTTATCTTGTGGGAAGAATATTTTTTTGAATCTCTATTTTTTTCATGCTTGTTTAATGAAAGCGGATTTACATACACCCCTGATTTCATAACTCTCAGATCAAGATGAGGGCCTGTTGACATTCCTGAAGAGCCGACATAACCGATCACTTCACCGCGCTTTACGGCTTTGCCTTCTGTTATGCCCTTACCAAAACGGCTCAGATGCGCATACTGAGATATATAACCGTTATAGTGCCTGACCTGAATGGTATTGCCGTATCCATTCCGCCAGCCTGTGAAAATTACCTTTCCATATCCTATTGTTTTAACCGGAGTGCCATAGGGTGCGGCATAATCAACCCCGGTATGGTGTTCAGAGTTACCCGTGATCGGATTGACCCTCCATGCAAACTTGGATGTTATCTTTCTGTAGGCCAGAGGCGCCTTCAGGAATTCGCGCTTTGCTGCAAGCTTAGCCCTCAGGAACATCTGCCTTTCCCTGTATATTTCATTTCTTAATCTGTTCTTGAGAGATTTCGGCGCATTGAATATCGACAGATGATCATAGTCTCTATCGATATCATGAGGCATATAGGATTTATCCGATATTTCCCAGGGCACCATTCCGGGTATGAAACTGAGGTCTGCCGCAAGAAGTTCCGCCGGCCCTGGTACGGAATCATTCTGAAATACATCTTTTACTGTCCATACAGGAGAATGGCTGTAGCCTTTTGACGACAATGGTATTTTTATGCTTCCGCCTTTTCCCAGAAATTCAGTCCTTGGATTGAATGCCTCGACAACCGATGACGTCTTTGATGTTTTTGCAGGGCCAGCAACATTTGCATTATTGTATCCGGTCAGTGATGCCTGTCCGGGTGAGGAAACCGGTAATCCCTTTCCTGAATACAACACCTTTCTCTTTTCATCCCTGAATGTATACCCTATTTCCATTATTGCCGTTCTGTCTTTATTATAAGAAAGGTCAATGATACCGCCAGGTTTAATTTTTTTCAGTGTCTTTTTATCTATTTTTTTTGCAGCGGCAAGAGCATCGCCAGTGGATACATCATATCTTTTTAATATTGAAATCAGTATATCCCCGTTTTTGACTTCATATATGATTCCGGCTTTATCCGGACAGCTTTTCTTCAATCCGGAAATACCCGGTTGCACCTTTTGAGGATAATCGGACAGCTTTTCTATGCTTGCCTGTATGCCTGATGTAATAAAAAGGAAGCATGATACAGATACTGCTGCAAGAAACCATTTTAGTGATGGCCGTCTATCCTTGCCCAAAAATAACCTCCACAACCCGTCTTTAAAAAACTGCTAATATTCAAGATTGTTTTGATTCTTAGGGCCATATACACTAATAAAAATCTTCAAGTCAAATCTGCATGTTTTTACTTTATATAATCAATAAGTTAGCATATTTATTTACTTGAGCTGTTTTATAAACTATTCTCACAAAGTAAAGACGAGGTGAAAATGAGCAAGGAAAAGATATATCTTGATCATGCTGCGACAACGCCTGTGCACCCTGATGCGCTTGCCGCCATGCTGCCATGCTTCGGTTACCATTACGGCAATCCTGGCAGTCTCTATTCGCTCGGGAAAAAAGCCGGAAATCTTATTGATGAAGCAAGGTCACGTACAGCCTCTCTGATTGGAGCCTGTCCTGAAGATATCATATTCACCTCAGGAGGGACGGAAGCAGACAATCTGGCTATCAAGGGGGCGGCACTCGCCAGCTGGAAAAAAGGCGGGCATATAATAACCTGTGCAAGCGAGCATCATGCGGTTCTCAATACCTGCGAATGGCTTGAGGACAAAGGGTTCACGGTCACATACCTTCCGGTCGACTCATATGGAATCCTGAATCCCGATGATGTAAAAAAGGCAATAACAAAAGATACAATTCTCATTTCCATCATGCACGCCAACAATGAGACCGGAACAGTGCAGCCGGTTGAGGATATAGGAAAAATCGCCGGTGAGAATGGTATTCTTTTCCATTCCGATGCAGTCCAGAGCGCAGGCAAAATCCCGATCGATGTCGCCAGCATGAATGTCGATCTTCTGAGTATTTCATCACATAAGATTTACGGTCCCAAGGGTGCAGGGGCACTTTATGTAAAAAATAAAGCTGTTCTCTCCCCTCTCTTTTCAGGCGGAGGTCAGGAAAACGGCCTCAGATCCGGAACGGAAAATGTCACCGGAATAGTGGGTTTCGGCCGCGCCTGTGAAATAGCGCTCGGCAACCTTTCCCATAACATTCTGCATGTCAAATCATTGAGAGACTGCCTCGAACAGCTTCTGCTTGAAAAAATACCCGATGCCAGGATCAACGGCCACCCGACAGAGAGACTTCCCCATATACTGAGCGTCTCATTTGAAGGCATAGAGGCTGCAAGCATAATTGCAGCTCTGGATGCATCCGGAATCTGTGCCTCAGCCGGCGCCGCCTGCACCTCAGGATATGTTAAACCTTCTCACGTGCTCGCTGCAATGCAGGTTCCTCCAGGAATGCTGTATGGAACCATCAGGCTGAGTCCGGGCTTGGAGAATACAGAGGACCAGATGCTTGAAGTATCTGATGCCATCCATAAGGCAGTCAGCGAGTTCAGGGAATTTGCCGCCAGAAGATATTCAGAGACAACCTACCTTTTATTCTCTGACGAAAAAAAGGCCAGGAGGGCTAAACTGGCAATCAATAAAGCTGGTATTGACTGTATTTTTGCATCCGTTCCTCCACAGTTCAGGCGTCTTTCTGCAAGCAACACATCTGCGGCAATCCCATCCGCAAAGAAAGCGGCTTCATTGAAGACCTTGTCAGGCATATCTCTCGAACCCCTGGCTGTTTATGACATAAAGGGCGTTGGAATCCACACAAGGAGTTCTCAACTGTCAAAAAAAGAACATTCTTTCTGGGAGGATGTTACGGAGTCTTGACTTGATGCCGATTATACAGGTAATAGTTTTGCGAGGTTATCTTACCGGCAAGGAGAAAGTATGAAATTCAGATTTTTACCTAAAGGTTTTGATTTCTTTACATTATTTGACAAACAGGCAAATTATGCAGTTGATGCCGCGAAACTGTTCACGGAACTTGTACTTAAGGGAACATACGACAGTGAATCAGTACAGCAAATGCGTGAAATAGAACACCTGGCCGATGAAGTCACTCATGACATCATGAAAAATCTCAACCTTACATTCATCACGCCGTTCGACCGCGAAGACATCCATGCCCTGGCAAGCGAAATGGACAGTGTCATAGACATGATGTACACAATCGTAAACAGAATGAGCGTTTACAAGATTACAGGAGTCAATCAGGACCTTCTCCAGTTCTCGAATGTCATAGAGCGCTCCGTCAGGACACTGGCTACAGCAGTAAAAAGCCTTAACAACTCCAAAAATTATGAATCAACGATAGAAGCCTGTATAGAGGTAAACAGGCTTGAAAATATAGGTGACACAATGAGAGACGCCATTATCGGAAAGCTCTTTGAAAACAGTACCGACACGATATACATATTAAAATGGAAAGAGATATATCAGTTTGCCGAAAGCGTTCTCGACATATGTGAAGACGTGGCTAATGTCGTTGAATCAATAGTGGTTAAGCAGGCCTAGAGTCTGGCTTGAGAAATGTTTACTTTTATTGACTTGCTACAATTAAACGGTATCTTGATCACAGAATTGTTAGTGCTGGTTCCTTGATGAAAATAAATGAATCCGCCCAGATTAAGAGTAATTCCGAATCTCCTGACGAGAGAAATGCCCTCCTTGAAAATCTGATCGAGGAGTATGAAGACATCAAAGACAAGTACGAATGTCTATATGACAGGTCAATAGAAAGCATTTACATACATGACCTGAAAGGCCGCTTTCTTGAAGTCAACAAGGCAGGTCTTGACCTTACAGGATATACGAAAGAAGAAATTTCCAAGATGAGCCTGCCCGACATCCTGAAAGAAAACCAGATACAGCAGGCGCTCGACCTGATCGATGAAGTAATCAGCGATGAAAGTCCATCTTACCCTGTGGAATTCAAGATAAAAAGGAAAGACGGCTCCTGGCTGGATGTGGAGGTATTCCCCTCAGCTGTTTATAAAAACGGTGCCCCTTTTGCAATAATGGGAGTTTGCAGGGACATTACGGACAGAAAAAATTACGAAGAAGCCATTCAGGAGAGTGAAAAGAACTTCAGGGCGATAGCCGAAAATGCAGGTGCAGGAATCCTTGTCATAACAGGCATTGAAGGCAGACTCTCCTACATAAACAGGATGTTCTCGACACTTTCAGGATACAATCTGCAGGAACTCAGACACAAAACCATCACGGACCTGCTGACGGCCGACTGCAGCAATGCAATAACGGGCAGGCACAAGACCATTCTCAGGGGAGGCGTTTTCAAAAAGACGATCGAAGCCGGGATACTCAGGAAAGACGGTTCTGCAGTCCCGGTGGAAATGATAAGCGCCCGCACATACTGGAAAGGCGAACATGCGGAACTTGTTCTGATACATGACATTTCAGCAAGAAAAGCAGCTGCCGGACATGAAGACTTCAGCCAGGACGAAGACCTTTATAAGCTTGCAATAGAGGCAGGCGGCTTGAGGTTCTGGAAATGGGATTCTGAAACAGAAGAAATAGTCACGCCCAGAGGCAGTACGGATTGGAAATTCAAAGGCCTTCTGGAATCTTTTATGGCGATCATACACCCTGATGACAGATGGATGCTTGAACAGCTGGAAAAGGAAGCAAGGGCAGGCAAGAACCAGTTCACCTTCAAGGCGAGGATATACAAGGATCCGACCACTTATAACTGGGTGCAGGTTGACGGAAGGGTTTACAGGGACGATTCGGGAAACCCGAAGAGGGTCGTCGGGATTGCAAAAAACATCACGGATCAGGTCAATGCCGAAATGGAGAATGCCAGGCTCCTTCGTGAAAAGACCAATATCCTTGACGTCATGGATGACGGGCTCTTTGCGTGTGACATAAAAGGAAAGATCATAGAGGCAAATCCTGCACTAATGAACATGACCGGGCTCAACAGAGATGAACTTATAAGCAAGTACGCGCCGGAAATCATTGAGAGATCGGTCGAACATGAAGATGCTGAATTATTAAGGAGCTTATATCCTGATGTCCTTTCAGGAGTAAAGCAGCCAAGTTTTGAAGTTACCATCATACACAAGAACGGCAAAAAAACGCCCGTACACTTCTCAACATCTTTTTTCAAAGACAGCGAAGGCAAACCGGGAGGCATTGTCTGTGTAATAAAAGATATCACCTATCAGAAAAAGACCTGGGATTTTCTCAAGTTCTCCTGTGACGAACTCGAGTATAAACTCAGTGATGCAAACACCGCGCTGAAAGATAAGATTGAAATGCTGGATGAGCAGATAGCCCGGAAAACCAGGCTCGAGGAACTGGTTAAGCAGCAACGCGATCTTGCAATAAAATTAAGCGCCTCAATTGATTATGATGACCTGATGACCCAGACGATAGACATGGCTATGGGCATCCCCGGCATTGATTGTGCCGGGGTTTATATAATCAACAGGGAAACAGGCTATATGGAAATGAAGGCCAGTAAAGGCTGTTCAGAAAAATTCATAAAAAGGGTTTCACGCTTCGCCCCGGGCAGCCCTCAGATACAGATGATCGAAAAAGGGATACCGGTATATGGTCTGTATTCGGTTCTGTTCCCCACCAGTGATAAGGTCAGGATAAGGGAGGGATTGAAGGCCTTTTCATTGATACCCGCTGTCCATGAAGGAAAGGTGATTGCAGCCCTTGCAATTGCATCTCGCACACTGGATGAAATACCCCTTTATGCCAGGGAATTTTTTGATACGGTGGCTGCCCAGACCGGTGCGGCATTGTTCAGAATGTGGACGGAAGACGACCTCGATAAGAAGCAGATCGAACTGGCAGAAAGTGAAAACAAATACAGGTCTCTCGTCGAAAGCATGAACGAGATATTCTTTATCATAAATTCTCAGGGTGCATTCAGTTATCTGAGCCCTTCCGTCGAAAAAATACTCGGTTATTCCGTTGATAAAATGCTGAGCGAATCCCCTTTCACATTCGTGCACCCTGATGACAGAAAAACGCTCAGCGATCTTATACCCGATGTCATTTCAGGAAAGGCCAGCAAACACGAATTCAGGGTACTGGACATTCAGGGAAATATACGATGGGTCAATATCTCAATTAAAACATTATACGAAAACGGTCAATTTGCCGGCATTCAGGGTATTTTTTCAGATATAACTGAAAGCAAGGTCCTTCAGCAGAGGCTATTTGTTTCAGAACGTCTTGCGGCAACAGGCCAGCTCGCGGCGTCTGTGGCGCATGAAATCAATTCGCCTCTTCAGGCAATTACCATAACACTTTCATCAATGAAAAAGATGGCGCATGACAAACCCGATCTGCTGGAAGGCATAGAACTTTTAAAAGGTGCATTTTCAAGCATCAGCAATACGGTAAGAAACCTGCTCGATCTTAACAGGCCTGGCATGATCGAAAAGAGGTCAGCTGACATCAACGATATTCTCACCAAGACCGCTTCTCTTGTAAAATCACAATTGAAACAGAACAGGATCAGGGTGCTGATGGAACTGGGAAAAGACCTTCCGTTTGTAAAAGTTTCCACGCAACATATAGGACAGGTTTTCCTGAATCTCATCAATAATGCAATCGATGCAATAGCCGGTGAGGCAAGAAGCAATACCGACTATAACCGGGACCTCGAAGGTGGGACCATAAAAATCACCTCTCTGATGGAAGACGACGCTGTTACGGTCAGGATCGAAGATACAGGCTCAGGCATAAAAGAGACGGATATTGACAGGATCTTCAATCCTTTCTTTTCCACCAAAAACGGGGCCGGCATGGGCATAGGGCTTGCCATATGCAAGACAATCGTTGAAGAAAACGGTGGAATCATTACGGCTGCCAATTCATCAGAACATAAAGGCGCGGTTTTCACTATAAAACTACCTCAAAACAAGGATTGAACAATGATAAAAAATGAACTTCTGATTGTCGATGATGACGCCAATATCAGAAAAGCAATCGGCCTGAGCCTGTCGGCGGACGACAGGAACATAACACTGGCCGCAAGTGCTGAAGAGGCAATCAGCCTGATCAAGAGCAGGTACTTTGACCTTGTCATTACAGATCTTCTGATGGGTGAACTTGGCGGCATCGACGTATTGAGAGAAACAAAGAGCGTTTCCCCTGGCACAATGGTTATAATCCTGACCGGCTATGGAGACCTGTCTTCCGCAATAGATGCCCTCAGGCTTCATGCCGACGATTTCCTCATCAAGCCATGCGAGGAAGAGGAGATGCTGGAACGGGTCGAAAAATGCCTTGAAACGGCCTCCATGAAGAAAAGACTCAATATTTATGAAAACATGCTCGCAGTCTGCTGCAAGTGCAAAAAAATCCGGGATGACGAAGGCCAGGAAAAAGGCGAAGGCAAATGGGTGAGTGTCGAGGATTATATGTACACGAAGGCCAAGCTCATGCCGACAAGCACCTATTGCCCGGTTTGTGCAGCAAAGGCCCAGGAGGAGCTGGACAAAAAATGAGGGGCATTTTTTAAACTACAAACTCCTTACAGGCTTTATTATTACATGTATCTTTTTTTAAGCCTGATATCGGTATATGCCTCAATCATACTGATTATATCTTCTCTGTGTCTTATAAGAACGGGATTGCCCTTCAAATACTCATCAAGGAATCCCGTTCTCTTTTCCCTGCTTAGGCTCATGCAGAACGACGCATTCAGATAAGTCAGGTTTTTGATGATGTTATCAAGAGACAGGTAACTCTTTACCTTGAGCCTGTCCAGGTCAATCAGATATATTTTTCCCTTATCATCACAAAGGAGGTTCTCTCCCTTGAAATCCACATGGGAAACCCCTGTTTCATGCATCCTTCTTACATATTGAGCGACATCGGATATTAATCCGTCAGTACAGGAGCCGCCGGTTACTACTTCCACCAGGTTTCTGGCATTTACGGCCCTGGTTGCAATAAATGATTTCATGAGAATGCCAAGAACCCTTTTTTCGCAGGCAAAAATTACTTCAGGGGTATCGAGCCCGATTTCTTTAACCTTAAGTGCCGCTTCCATTGCTTTGAGCGCCCTGCTCTTTCTGAACAGATTTTTACATGAGTCCTTGATACCCTTGTAGTTGTAGCGTTTCAGAAAAACCATCTCTCCTTCAACATCGCCGCTTTTGACAAACGTTGTCCTGGATCGGTTATGCACTTCAGGCATCAGGTTCAGAATCTCGTCCGGGGTCTTATCAGGAATCCTGCCTCCTTGGGGTATAAACCATCTGTATCCTGATCTCTTTTCAATCGAATATACAGGTTCAATCCTTTCAAGTCCGAAACCCCGGGGCCTGCCAGAAATAATCCATATAAAAACCGAGGCTGAGCGGATCACCTTTTTCCTTTTTTTATCGATGAAGCAAAGAGGCAGATTTGTGATGACTTCGATAAGAGACTTCATGAGCGTCAATATTAAAAAGACATGCGACTTTAATTCTCCGCCATACTTCATAAAAAAACGGTTCATGGAGCGTATGAACTCTATAGTCCTGGCAATGTCATATTTTCTCGCCGATACGCCCTGATAATGAACCATTTTCAGATGAGGAAGATGCCATACCTCAAATCCGGCATCAATTGCCCTTTTGCACAGATCGGTTTCTTCCAGGTAGAAGAAAAAGCCTTCGTCCAGAAGGCCTGTCTTTTCAAGCATCGAGCTTCTTATCATCATGAATGCGCCGATGACAGAAGGGACTTTTACCGCTTGGGCGTAACCGGAGCGCTTACCGGGATAAGCGCCGGGAAACATTATTTTCAGAGCGGATTTATTGATGAACTGATTTGCAAGATTGGGGATAATATCAACCGAGTTCTGGAGTTTCCCGTCAGGGAATATAAGCTGAATGCCGCATATGCCGGCCTTTTCATTCATTTCCATAAAATCAACGACCGGACTGACCACATCCGAATCGAATCTGGTATCAGAATTCAGCAGCAGCAGCCATTCCCCCTTTGCTTCTCTGATTCCTCTGTTGACCGCCCTGGCAAAACCGAGATTCCGGCCGTTTTCGATTATCTTATCCGCATATGAAGATTCAATTGTATTTCTTGAGTTATTTACCAGAATTATCTCATGATCCGTTCTTAGGTGATTTCTGATTGATTCCAGGCATCGTCTTAGCTCCAAATCGACACCCATCGTAACGATTATTATGCTGACCACAAGGCCTCCATTTTCTCAAAAACATCCTGCGGAGTTATCCCGCGCATGCATTTCGGATCGTCGCAGCTGCGCCTGTTGCATGGCGAACAGTCAAGGGCTTTCTGAATCACCGTGCCATGGAGCGGCCCGGTCCTTGCAGGATCGGACGGTCCGAACAGGGCTATGACCTGTCTTTTCAGGGCAACGGCCAGATGCATTGGTCCAGTGTCGCAGGAAACAACCATCTTTGCGCCTGCCAAAACTTCCTTCAGTTCAGGTATTGTGGTTTTGCCTGCAAGATTTATAACACAGTCTCCGGCTTTTTCCGTGATGGCTGCCGAAGAATTTTCATCCTCCCTGCCGCCTGTAATTACGCTAACGACCCCGAAACGCGATTTTATTATCCGAGCCAGCATTGAAAAATTATCTTCAGGCCACAGGTTTGCTTTTTTCGTGGCTCCTATATTCAGCACGACATATTTTTCCGGTAGACTGAACGGTATTGCACCTGAAACGGGTATGTCCCATTTTATCTGATCGGAATCCACTCCGAGGTGCCGGGCGAAATCAAGGTACTGGACAGCCATATGCCTTCCCGGGTCTCCCATTGCTATCCTTTCGAAAGGGAAAAGCCATGTCATTTCCTTGCATCTCCTCTTGTCGAAGCCTATACGTCTCGAGGCTTTTGACACCATTGCAAAGGATGCCGATTTCAATATCCGTTGAAGGTCCATTACAATATCAAAGCGTTTTTCTCTCAATTTCCCCAGCACATCCGGCAGGGATTGCCTCCAGTTCTTCTTATCAAAAAGAATCACTTTATCGACAGCGGGATGTCCGTTTACAATCGGAAAACTGAGCGGCTCGACCAGCCATGTTATCCCGGCATCCAGATTGTTCTTCAGGCTTACGGCAAGAGGAAGCGTGTTGATCACATCTCCGAGCGCACCGAGTTTGACAAAAAGGATATCCATCAGGCCTTGATATTTCATAATCATGACTTTGGCAAGCATATGAAATTCGCAGGTTCCGTTTAAATAAACAAGGAATCATTTTTTTATGGCAACCTTGTGTTGTCTTCTTATAACTGGTTTTTTATCATGATAAAGGCCATATTCTGGGATAATGACGGGGTGCTTGTAGATACGGAAGAAATCTATTTCCAGGCAAACAGAGACACTCTTGCCGGGGCAGGCATTGAACTCACAAGGCAGGATTTTCTTGAACTCAGCCTTATCAGGGGAAAAGGTGTCTGGGGTCTGGCGGAAATGAACGGCATGTCTCATGATGAGATTGAACGGCTGAAAGAAAAAAGAAACCGGATATACAATAAAGAGCTCGAATCAGGAATTCCTCTTATCAATGGCGTCAAAGAAGTGCTCGAAATCCTTGATGGAAAATACATCATGGGTATTGTCACAAGCGCGTATAGACATGACTTTGAGATAATCCACAGATCAACGGGCATTCTGCAATATTTCAATTTTGTCCTTGCAGGCGGCGAATACGAATATTACAAACCCCACCCTGCACCTTACCTGAGGGCTATTGAATTATCCGGATGCAAACCCTGGGAATGCATGGCAATAGAAGATTCGCCGCGGGGTGTTGAATCTGCGGTTAAAGCGGGAATCAGGTGCATAGCCGTACCGCACGGCATTACTGAAGGGCTCGATTTCCCAGGAGCGTGGAAGATAATGTCCCATATATCTCAGGTCCCTCAAGCCCTGTCCCTTGCCTGAGAATCAGACCCCTATCAGGCCCATCCCGGCAAGAACATTCGAGGCGGTTGTAAAAGAAAAATCGGATATGAGCTTTCTGAAACGTCCCTTCGTTCTGGAAAGGTTGACATAAGTCCTGAAACCGGAAAGTACAGGCAACCCTTCGATCTTCAAGGAGTCCGGGTTGAACTCCCAGGGATGAATATAAAAAACGAAGGGTTTCCTTTCCCTTTCTATTGTTTTCAGCCCGAGCTTTGTGAGCATATACGGGAACAATCTGAAATAACCGCCTCCGGCAATCGGGAAATTGATATTGCCCAGTTTCATTGTCGAAATCGGAAACTCGGCAAGATTTCCTCCTTCGATCCTGTAAGGAAACCTCGGGGCTGAAGGAATTCCATAATTGTCGTGATGAACCGGGAATATGCTGGAGTCATAGGCAAAACCAAACTCATCAATGATATCAAGTGCCCACAATGTCTTTTCAGTTATGGAATAAGTGGGCGCCCTGTAGCCGAGAACAGGCTTTCCAGTGATATCTTCAATGATTTTCTTCGATTCGGCAACATCTTTTCTGAACGCATCCGGGGTCTGATTGTAAATGACCTGATGGTTGTAGCCGTGGCATGCTATTTCGTGGCCGTCATCACAGATACGTCTTATCAGGGGCCCGTGTTTCCGTGCGATCCACCCTAGGCAGAAAAAGGTGGCCTTCGTATCATTCTCTTTCAGCATATCAAGGATAATGGATGTGTTCGACTCCACGCTGGAGGCAAATCCGTCCCAGTCCTCAATCTTCACGACGTCTGAGAGGGCATGCACTTGAAAAATTTCTTCAACATCGATTGTAAGAGCATTCCTCATTTCAAACCTATCGGATTAACGCTCAATAAGGATTAGAGGTAAAACATCTTGAGCTTTGGCTCTCTTTGATGTAATCCGGAATCGCTTCAATACCGTCTTATCAATGGAGGGCTTGATGAATTTTTCCGAATCTACGATAGCAGGAATTTTCCTGAACAGGGCAGAAAAATACCATTATCGGACCTGCATCCGCCACAAGGAAGACGGAAAATACAAAGATATAAGCTTCACGGAAATGAAAAGAAACGTGATGAACCTCGGGCTCGGCCTTATCTCTCTTGGAGTCAGAAAGGGGGACATCGTTGCAATCTTCTCGGAAAACAGGTGGGAATGGCTTGTTTCGGACCTGGCGATCTTATCCATAGGCGCAGCTGATGCTCCGATATATTCGACATGTTCGGGAGAGGAAGCTGCATATATAATCAATGATTCGGGTTCAAAAGTTGTATTCGTCTCGAATAAGGAACATCTGGATAGACTTTTGAGCGTCAAATCAAAAATAAAAGGGGTAAAGAAAATCATCTGTTTTGAAAATGCCGCTGCAAAGGGGAAAAGCATCATTACCTTCAGTGATGTCATTGAAACCGGTGCCTCTGCAAAGGACAGAAAGATATTTGAAACATGCATTGGCGAAATCGAACCGCAGGACCTGGCAACACTCATTTATACGGCAGGAACGACCGGGAATCCGAAAGGGGTGATGCTCACGCATGATAACATTGTGACCACCGTCCATCAATGTCATGCATCACATCCCATGCTGAGCCAGAATGACGAAACACTCTCTCTCCTTCCCTGGAGCCATTCGCTTGGCAGAATCGTAGGCATTTATCTCATGTATCATGTCGGTGCAGTGATATCGCTTGCGGAAAGTTTTGCTACAGCATTGACCAATCTCGTTGAAATCAGACCCACCTTGCTTGTCAGTGTGCCGCGTATTTTCGAAAAAATGTATTCGTCAATACTCTCAAAAGAACAGAATTCACCTCCTCTCAGGCAGAAGCTGTTCAACTGGGCAAGAGAGGTGGCGGACAGGTCGGTTGACTATATCGTACAGAAGAAGCAGATACCGTTCGGACTCAGAATACAATATGATCTGGCAGAGAAGCTTGTCTTCTCACGTATCAGGGCTGCTCTCGGCCTCGACAGGCTCACTGTTTCGGTAAACGGAGGCGGCCCTCTGGCAAACGGAATTGAAAGGTTTTTTAACGGGGCAGGCATAGCTCTTCATAACGGCTACGGCCTCACGGAGACCTCAACGGTCACAAATACCAACACGTTCGATGCATTCGAATTCGGCTCAGTCGGCAGGCCGGTGGCAGAAACGAAGGTCAAACTTGCAGATGACGGTGAAATACTCATCAAAGGCCCCCAGGTGATGAAAGGATACTGGGAAAAGCCAGATGAAACAAAAGCGTCTTTCGACAGCGAGGGGTGGCTTATGACCGGCGATATAGGCAGAATAGATGAAAGAGGTTTCCTGTATATTACCGACAGGAAGAAAGACATAATCATAACCTCGGGCGCAAAAAACATCTCTCCACAGAATATCGAGAATACTCTGATAACGGATGCATATATCGAGCAGGCTGTTGTAGTGGGTGAAGGAAGGAAGTACCTGAGCGCGCTTATAGTACCCAACTATATTGAACTGTCTTCCTGGGCAAGGTCGGAGCGCCTGACGTTCGATTCAAATGAGGAACTTGTCTCAAGGCCTGACGTAATCGAGTTTTATAGAAAAAGGATTGAAAATGCCATGAAAAAATATGCCCGGGTTGAACAGATCAGAAAATTCCGTCTTCTCTCCAGCGAATTCAGCATAGACGGCGGTGAACTGACGCCTACATTAAAGCTTAAACGTAAATTCATTAATGAAAAATACTCAGATGTCATCGAGGGCATGTATCTCGAAAAAAAAGGTGAATAGATATCCCATTTATTTATAAAATTAATTATGAAATATCAAAGATTTACATATTACATACGTCTGCCTCTTTTTATTTATGAATCTCGGCCTTAAATTTTTTTTAAAAAATTTTATTTTTTTCTAAATATTCTTGTAAGCCCTGCCGAAACACTATATATGGTTGATTATCTCGGCCATCAACACTATATATAGCGCAGGAGGATGGTATGTTTGATAAAATTATAAAGAGGGATGGAAGGGAAGCGATATTCGATGCATCAAAGATCACCGATGCCATCGCAAAGGCCGGGAAGGCTACAGGTGAATTCGGGGATGATGTTGCAGGCAGGCTTACACTGCAGGTTCTGAACTTCGCGCAGCAGACTATCAAGGGAGTACCCACGGTCGAGGGAATCCAGGATATAGTGGAGTATGTCCTGACTACTTCACCTTTCAAGGCAACCGCAAAATCCTATATAATTTATCGAGACCAGCACGCCAAGATGAGGGAAATAAAGGCCGGCATCGGTGTCGACCTTATCGATCAATACCTTCAGCAGCTCGACTGGCAGGTAAATGAAAACAGCAATATGGCCTTTTCGCTGCAGGGGCTTAACAACTACATATCTTCCGAGATCAGTAAGATATACTGGCTAAATAAGATATATCCCCCTGAGGTAAGGAATGCACATTCGGAAGGCGATTTTCATCTTCACGATCTGAATATCCTTTCCGTTTACTGTGTCGGATGGGACCTGTACAACCTTCTGCTTCAGGGATTCAAAGGTGCTGCAGGCAAGGTGGAAAGCAAGCCTGCAAAACACTTCAGAACAGCTCTCGGACAGATAGTGAACTTCTTCTACACACTTCAGGGCGAGGCGGCCGGTGCACAGGCGTTTTCCAATTTCGATACGCTTCTGGCACCGTTCATCCGGTATGACAATCTGGACTACAGCCAGGTTAAGCAGTCGCTCCAGGAATTCATCTTCAACATCAATGTGCCGACCCGTGTGGGTTTCCAGACGCCCTTCACCAACGTTACCCTGGACCTGAAAGTGCCATCGTTCTATAAAAATCAGGGAGTGGTCATAGGCGGAAAGATAAAGGATGCCGTATACGGTGATTTCCAGAATGAAATGGACATGTTCAACAAGGCCTTCGTCGAGGTCATGTCAGAAGGTGATGCGATGGGCAGGGTCTTCACGTTCCCGATACCCACCTACAACATCACTTCAGATTTCGAATGGGAAAATCCCGATCTAGACGGCCTGTGGAAGATGACGGCCAAATACGGCGTGCCCTATTTTTCCAACTTCATCAATTCCGACATGAAGCCAGATGATGCGAGAAGCATGTGCTGCAGGCTGAGGATAGACAACCGCGAACTCCAGAAAAGGGGCGGCGGCCTTTTCGGTTCCAATCCGCTCACGGGTTCCATCGGAGTAGTGACCATAAACCTGCCCAGACTCGGTTATATAAGCAGCGATAAGGATGACTTCAAAAGGCATCTTGAAAAGCTTATAGATATAGCCAGCGTAAGCCTTGAAATGAAGCGCAAGATTCTCGAGATGTACACCGACGGAAATCTCTACCCTTATACCAGGTTCTATCTCAATGACATAAAGGAGAGGTTCGGCGAATACTGGAAGAACCATTTCTCCACGATAGGTATAGTCGGCATGAACGAGGCCTGCCTCAACCTCCTAGGAAAGGATATAGCAAGCAGTGAAGGCATGGCGTTCGCCCTTGAAATTTCCGATTTCATAAGGGACAAGCTGGTTACGCTGCAGGAAACGACAGGCAACAATTACAACTTCGAGGCAACACCTGCCGAAGGCACTTCATACCGTCTGGCAAAGATGGACAAGAAAAAATTCCCCGACATCATCTGCGCAAACGAGGATGCCTTCAAGAACGGGCATGAGCCCTTCTACACGAATTCCACCCAGCTGCCGGTCAATTATACGGATGACATCTTCGAGGCATTCGATCTGCAGGACGAAATACAGACAAAATACACCGGCGGCACGGTGCTCCATATATATGCAGGAGAGCAGGTGAATGAGCCTGTCGTGATCAGGGAGCTTGTAAGAAGGCTGTGTTCGACCTACCACCTGCCTTATTTTACTTTCAGCCCCACTTTCAGCGTCTGCCAGTCTCACGGCTACCTATCGGGGCAGCAGCCTCTTTGCCCTCACTGCCATGCCCAGACCGAGGTGTATTCGCGCGTTACGGGCTATCTCAGGCCTGTGGCTCAGTGGAACAACGGTAAAAAGGAAGAGTTCACGCTGAGAAAGACCTTCGAGGTTAAAAAGGTCTCTCATTCAAAACTGATCGAACCCTTTAAGATGGCAAAAAAGGATGCAAGACCGGGTACTGCCTTTGTAAGCGTCTTCGAAAAAATGAAAGGGCTTTCAGCCGGCTGCGCAATGATAGTAGTATGACAAAAAAACAAGGGACAGGTTAACAGGCCTGTCCCGGTTTCTGATAAGTAATGAAAATTGCACATCTTCAGAAAACCTCATTTATTGAATATCCGGGAAAAATTTCGGCAGTTATCTTCACCCAGGGCTGCAATTTAAAATGCCCGTATTGCCACAACCCCGAACTGGTCGAGCCCGGGCTGTTCACTACCCCGCTTTCTCAGGATGAAATCCTGTCGTTTATGATGAAAAGAAAAGGCAAACTTGACGGAGTCGTGATTACCGGAGGCGAACCGGCCCTTCAGAAAGGTCTGATCGAATTCATGCATAAGATAAAGGATATTGGCTTTCTTATAAAATTCGACACAAACGGGACATTTCCGGATGTCCTTGAAAACATTATTGAACAGCGGCTTGCGGATTATATTGCAATGGACATAAAAGGCCCTGCCTATAAATACCCGGCAATTACAGGTGCTCGGGTTGACATGGACTTAATCTTGAGGAGCATCCGCTTGGTAATGAATTCCGGTATTGATTACGAGTTCAGAACAACATGGGCCATAGAGCAGCTGACCCTGACAGACATCGAAGAAACCGCAACGATGATCAGGGATGCAAAACGTTTTGCCCTGCAGCGCTTCAATCCGTCAAAGCATCTTGACCCTTCAACACTCAATTTTCGTGCTCCGACGGATGACATGATCAGAAAGGCTGTTGATTATGCCGGCAATCTTGT
The DNA here is from genome assembly GCA_036567785.1 of Desulfomonilia bacterium. Classification (NCBI taxonomy): domain Bacteria; kingdom Pseudomonadati; phylum Thermodesulfobacteriota; class Desulfomonilia; species Desulfomonilia bacterium. The sequence continues at coordinate 168,426 of DATCTV010000004.1, forward strand.
CGGGGAATGTATCATCAGATAGGATTTTATGAGAAAGTTCCGGCCATATCAGACCGGGCCGGAACTGTCCTAAAGGAAGGTCTCTTATGCCACCCTTAATCAGGGCTTCACTACGTCGATTGCAAGGGCCTGGGTTATGCGCAGGGTAATGTCATCGCCCTTCTTGATATCGCCCAGTTTTTCCACCCTCTTGTCCACCTTGAATTTCTTTGTCTTTCCTTCCGGACCGGCAAGAGTGATGGTCCTTTTCTTAACATCGACAGCATTTACTTTCGCAGTCAACTCGTCCGTCTGTACCATGACCATTCCGGGCTTGGCACCCTTCGGGGCCACTCCTACCGCATCAAGTTCACCCGCACTGGGAGGATCGCTTGTCTTGCGCACAAATACCGCTATGGACTCCAGGTATTTTGCCACAACCTTGTCTCCGGCCTTTACTTTATCAAGGTTCTTCACATCATCACTGACTTTGAATGTGACCGAGTTACCTTCTGGACCTTTAAGAGTGATCATCCGTGTCTGCAGGTCAATCTTATCCACTGTCGCAGTAATCTTTGTGACATCAACTATTGCGCCTCCTATCGGCTTGTCTGACGCTTTCGCATCCGTTTTACCCTGGGCGAAAGAAACAGAGGTAAAACAAAGAACAAGCATGCCAACAATAAGTAACGACGATACCTTTTTCATAAACGCCTCCTGATATTTTTTATTTCTTCTGTAACCTGCTCAATCCATATAGCCGGGGACAGAGCCTGTTACTGAAAACACAAACATAACTGTTACCTTGGTTTTCGGTTCCAGGCTGATAGCCCAGTTAAGCATTCCTTCTTCATCGGGCTTCACCTGAGGGGCTGATTCTTTCATATCCACCTTTATCCCTTCATCATCAGATACTGGAATCTGATCTTTTATTTTAAGATCAATTTTTTTATCTCTCAAATTTTCGAGTGTTATTGTAACAGTCTTTGTATATCTGTTTTTGCCTGTCAGCGTCTTTTCCGTAAATGTCTTTTCCTTGCGGTCAATCTTTATGCCCTCATCCCTGCCGAGATCCACCATGATATTCCCACCGGGCTCGACTGTTTCCAGATATCCCTTGCCGCAGTACTCACCATCGACAAAGGCCGTATAATCTCCCGCCATAAGAGGCGCATTTCCCTGCCATGCACCCTCGGCCCTGAGGTATGCAGCCCCGGATATTTTCGGCACAGCCGCCCTTGTAAAGTTCGAGTTGATGCGCTCTTTCAACAAACTTATTACCCTCGGACTGCCGTCCCCCGGGATTGTTACATTTCTGGCGGCACCGATAACATAGGATGTCTCGGTCGCCTTCACGGATGGGGCATATTCCCTGTCAGCCCCTCCATCCATCTCGAGAGGCGCCGCTGCCATGGCCTCAGCCTTCAGCATGTTTCTTCGCGGCCTTACAGGTGATATATGCCAGGGAGAAAGCTCCGGAGCTTGTATCCCGTATGAAGGTGTGCCCGTAGAGACGAGGACTTCTTCAGCGGTAATGTCCGCTCCGGTCGACTGCCATATCCTGGCTTGTATTTCCAAAAGGAGCATGTCCTTTGAAGGCCATGCCTGTATCGCGTATTCAGGTTTCCATCCAATGTTCCTGACGGCATAGGATACATCGGCAGAACCGTCAGCCCCGATTGTTATCCGGTATCCCTGAAGCCTTGAAACACCTTTAAGCTGCTCTTCCAGTTCCCTGATCCGGGTCTTAAGATCATCACGCTCTTTCCCGAGCTTTATATATCTCGCATTGAGCGCACCAACCTTATCATCAATATAAGAAATGGATTCATTCAGGCGCGACCTTGGAAAAGCCGCCTCTTTCTTTACCCCGCCTGCAATATCATAGATAATCTCCATCTCCCTTTCTATGGTTTCCTGCTGGCGCTTCTTCAGAGTCTGCTGAGCTTTCATCTGATCGATCTGGTCCTGAATATCCCTGGCCTTACCGTTAAGACCGCTTCCGGGTTTGACCTCGATTGAACGTATAGAGCCCCCCGTCTGAGCAGGCTGAGCCATAATGGATTCCTGAAGCAGCCCGGCAGGTGCATCAACGATTATGCTGCCGCCTGCGGCCGTTTTATGAATGGTAATGTATGCCACATCCCGATAGATAACCAGACGCTTTACAGTTTCCGCACCTGCATAAGAGAATATCCCGAGAATGAAGAGTATCGTTATCACAACCTTTTTCATGGTTTCCTCCCTTGATGTGAAATATCGATTTCCGGACAGGACAAAACCTACACGAGCAAGAGATAAAAATCAAAGGTTCCTGCAAATTTCAAGATTCGCCATAAATTTTTCATATGATATTCTTTCAATCGACGTTCCCATGCTCAATTTTTTGAAATCATCCTCATTCAATCTGAGAAGCTCTTCCCTGCCTAGCAAAAAAAGGCCGTTACTTTCCATAAAAGAAGGTTCCCTTGTCCTTACGGCGTTTCTGTTCCATGGACATGCCTCCTGGCAGATATCGCAGCCATAGACATAAGGATGACATATCATGCCGCTTCCAGGAAAAGAGCCTGACCCTCTTTCCTCTATCGTTATGTAAGATATGCATCTGCCGGCATCTATTGTCCTATCTTCTCTTATCGCTCCTGTAGGACACGCCTTTATGCATTCCCGGCACTCACCGCATTTACCGGAAACCGGCGTATCAGGTTCATACTCCCTGTCAATTATAAGTTCTGCCAGGAAAAACCATGACCCGAGCTTTTCATTGACAAGAAGTGAATTCCTGCCGATCCAGCCTGCTCCAGATCTAGCTGCAAATGATTTTTCGGCGATCACCGATGAATCGACACATATCTTCGCCTTAATCGTCGGATCATTCTTTTTTAAAAAGGCCTTAATTCTTTCAAGCTTTTTAGTGAGGACAACATGATAGTCCTTTCCCGATACATATCTTGAAATCGCTGCCGGGGCTTTGCCGGTATTGTAGCTGACTGCCGCCGTAATAACAGTTTTTGCATCCTTAAGGCCAAGACGGGGGTCGAATCTTTTTTCAACGCTTCGCTCAAGCCATTTCATTCCTGCATTGCAGCCGTTTTTTATCCATTCTTCAAAACGGCGTTTCTCTTCTTCTAACCTTTCAGCTTTACTGAAGCGGATTAAATCGATGTTCAGCGACATCGCAAAATCGATTATTTCCTGTTTATCAGGCATCTGATACGGATTTGTATGATCAGTCAGACTAATTTTGAAAGCACCCTTGTAAGCTCATGGACGGTGAAAGGCTTGTTAAGGCTCGCAATTACCAGAGGATTTGATGTTATCTCCTCGAATTCGTTGCCTGAATGGAATCCTGTAGAAACAATGACCTTTTTTTCTATCTTTTTTGCGCTCATTTCTGCCAGGGTGTGCAAACCGTCAAGTCCGGGCATTATCATGTCCAGTATTATGACATCGAAATTGTTCTTGTCATTTGAAAGCATTTCCAGACATTCTATTCCGTTGCTTGCCGTGGCTACTCTGTGGCCGATGGATTCCAGTATTTCCTTTCCGATATCCCTTATCATGGGCTCGTCATCAACAAGGAGAATGCTGATGCCTTTCATGGTTTCTATGGCTGTCTTCTCTTCATCTGCATCTTCACAGCTTTCATCAGACAGCGGCAGGAGAATGGTAAATCGTGATCCCTTGCCCTTTTCAGAACTCACTTTAATATTGCCGGAGGCGTTTTTTATAACCGTATATGTAATCGAGAGCCCCAGGCCGGTTCCTTCCTTCTTGTCCTTGGTTGTGAAAAAAGGATCGAATATTTTTTCCATTGTCGCCTGATCCATTCCGCTTCCGTTATCAGTGACATCGATCCTGACAAAGTTGCCCGTAGCATGAAGCATATTGCGGCGTTTTGTCTGCTCGTCAACCCATATGTTCTGAACTTTGATATTAATCAAACCGTCCTGGTTTTTACCGATTGCATCACGGGCATTGACTATAAGGTTGAGCATCACCTGCGTAAACTGCGTGAAATCCATCTTGAGTATCATTTTTTCCTGAGGCAGTTCCAGCTTCAGACTTATGTTCTTGGGTATAGACCTGGATGTTATGTCGATAACCTCATCAAGGGCCTTTTTTACCGAGAAGTTCTGGAGATTCCCCGCCCTGTTGCTCGAAAGCATGAGAATTTTGGATATCAGGTCTTTTGCACGGTTTGTAATATGGTCCATGTTGTCAAGATACTTCTGTTTTTTTGCCTCGTCGGACGACAGCCTCATCATGGCAATATTACCTACAACACCTGTAAGAATATTGTTGAAATCATGCGCAAACCCGCTTGACAGAAGTCCTATGGTTTCCATCTTCTGGGCATGGATCAGTTCGGCCTGCATTTTTTTCTTTTCGGTTATATTGATAGCGGTTATTACAACCCCTCCCTTCGGACTTGCTGTAAGGGGATAAATTATGAGGTTATAAATATTGTTGTCGGGAAAGACTTCATCCACAAGAAACTTCGATGACTTGTTTTCCCATGCCCATTTTATTCCTTCACTGAACTTCTCCATAAAAGGGCATACCTCAGTCAGTCTATGCCCGGTGAGTTCGCTCAACGGCAGCAGAAGGATGCGTTCGGTGACAGGATTGCTGATCTCAACAATCCCGGAACTGTCAAGACAGATTATCATATTCGGACTGGATTCGATGATGCTCTTCAAATGATTTTTCAGCTCGATGATTGTTTCCTGAGCCTCTTTGATATCGTTGATAAGCTGGGCGTTATACTGCATTTCGAGTATTTCATCGCCATCTTTTATTATGCTGCCGCTGGCGACGAGATACCCGGTTTGACCTTCCTTGCCAATGACTGAGAGTTCATGGCGCGTCGGCCGTCCATCCAGCAGTTCTTTCCAGAACGTGATAAAGTCTTCCCTGCTTTCAGGGGCGGCAATGAGAAGTATGCTTTTACCGATAAGCTCTTCTCTGCTGTATCCGGAGACTTCCTCGACTTTTCTGTTCAGTTTTGTGATCATTCCATATTTGTCTGTGGTAATGATCAGCTCGTTGGCGTTTTCAAAGAGCGCCTCATAGCTTCTCAATCTCTGATCCAGAAGTTTATCATCAGACATAGTTAATTTTATCGGTAAACAAAGTTCAATACTTAATTTTTTTTTAATGAAATTAGAAAATTACATAAAGAAAAATCACACATCAAGGGGATAAGAATCCGGCACATATTAATTCAATCCTTTGTTCATCGAAATTTGCAGCAGATTCAGAATGTGGTGCCCGCAGAGGCCTCAATATTTTATCCCAATTTTGTCCTCAAGAAATATCGGTTTTATCTCGATACTATTTATGGGAGGAGTTCTGTGTCAAAAAAAGGCATACAGGAAATAACAGAACAGATGCAGGATATAATCCTGGGACAGGGCGATGTTGTCAGATATGTCCTTTGCGCTCTTTTTGCAGGCGGCAACGTCCTGCTTGAAGGAGTGCCCGGCGTCGGTAAAACGCTTATAGGATTATCTCTTGCAAGGCTTCTCGACCTCAGTTTCAGGCGCATTCAATTCACAAACGATCTTCTGCCGTCAGACATAATGGGGTTTCATGATTTCAGGAAGGGGATAGGCGAACCCGAACTCATGAAAGGTCCTGTTTTCGCAAGCATCGTTCTGGTCGACGAGATAAACCGAACTTCGCCTAAAACACAGTCCGCTCTGCTTGAGGCAATGGAGGAAAGGCAGGTGACGATCGACGGAATATCGTATCCGCTGCCTGAACCATTCATGGTCATCGCCACACAGAATCCCATCGAGGTGGCCGGCACATTTCCTCTGCCTGAAAGCCAGCTCGACAGGTTCCTTCTGAAGATAAAGGTGGGCTACCCTCCTCTTGAGCATGAAAAGCAGATTCTTCTGAGATCTATAGACCACAAGAAGGCTCTCAATCTGAAACCGGTAATCAGCATGGACCTCATTTCGGACATGATCGTTCAGGCTTCAGAGATTAAGGTCCATGACGATGTGCTCGGCTATATAACATCGATTATTCGTGCCACCCGCGTCCATCCCAAGATAGAACTCGGCGTCTCTCCAAGGGGCGGACTGGCCCTCAAAAAGGCGGCGCAGGCCTTTGCCTTCATATCGGACAGGGATTACGTCACACCCGCAGACGTCAGAAAGGTGAGCGTACCCGTACTTGCCCACAGAGTTCTTACAAGGGGCGCCAGCTCTGAAAACGCCATAGAGGATATACTGCGTGAGGTTCAAGCGCCTCTTTAAATTTCTTAAACCTCCCAGAGGATTCAGGCTCACAAAGGCCGGAAAGGTGTTTTTTGTTTTCATGTTCGCCATAATAGTCGTGGCAATGGTTACCGGAAACAACCTTCTGTTCCTGATCCTCGCGTTCATGCTTGCCTTCATGATCGTCTCAGGCGTCGAATCGGAAAGGAACCTGCGCTATCTCGAGATAGAGCGCGTCATTCAGAGTGAAATCTTTGCAGGCATTCCCGCCAGAATGGGATACCATGTCAAAAACCCGAAAAATGCCTCAGTCAGGCTCGTTATCAGCGAACTGGGAAAAATCAATGTGGAAAACCTGCCGAAAGGTCCAGGTGAGGTCGTTTTCACCGAATACACTTTCCCCAAGAGGGGAAAAACCGCACTGGGCGAAATAAAGATATTCACTTCATTCCCCTATGGTCTATTCGAGAAATCCATAAGGTTTGATGCTTTTGAGGACATAATCGTATTCCCAAGACCCGTCCCTGTAATAAGCACCGCCAGTTCCGGCATGGAAGGGATAGGCGAAGGCCGCGCCGCTGACAGCATATCCCACATAAGGCCATATGCGCCGGGTGACCCCGGTTCTCAGATCATCTGGAAAAAACTGCATCTGGGACTTTTTTCAAGGGTCGTCGAAGGGGGCTCGGGACTTAAAGGCGTTGTTGTACTCTCGCCCGGAGGAAATATAGAAGAAAAGCTCTCAAAGGCCACATATCTGATCAGCGAACTCTTCAACAAAGGCGTGCAGTTCGGCCTTGCCGTGGGGTCATACTATAGCGGCCTCGCAATAAGCAGGACGCACAAGACAGATATTTTAAAACGTCTGGCAATTATCGAACGTATCGGAGACCCCCCTGATGAAAGCCTCTATGGCGATGCGGCGCGCATTTATATCTGATATTCCGTTTCTTACGACCGTAGTCTCCTTCTGCGGCGTTTTATCACTGACGCTTGCAGGCATGATGCCCTGGCCGATGCTGGCCGCCATTGCGGCAATACATATCGCCGCCTATCTCTGGCTCTTTGAAAGAGAGATACTGCCGTCTTATTTTTTCGGGATATTCATGGGTGCCGTTTTTCTCGGTGAATGCATAAGGATATTCGTGGCGGGAAGCGAGGGAGTGCTGCCGGCATTGAGAGACATAATCCTCATCCTTGCCATGGGAAGACTTATCCTTAAAAAGACTGCAAGGGAAATATATCAGATTCTCGGAATAAGTCTGGCACAATGCATACTTGCAACGGTTTTCACCATAAGCCCGGTATTTCTCATAGGCCTGATGATTGATGCATTTCTTATCCCTGTTGTCCTTTATCTGCTGGACAGCTATGAATTCGAGAAGAAGGAGCCTTCATCGACCCCTTCCTCCGGACACTGGCTGCTGGTTTTTATCTCAATCATCGCGGTAAGCGTTGTCATGTTCTTTGTGATACCAAGGCCTTCGTCGACACTTCTTTCAATGAACCTTATCAAAAAACACAGGACAGGTTTTTCTGAAGAGGTAAACCTTGCACGTGAGGACACTCTTGAACAGGACAGGGGCATCATCATGCGAATTGTCTGGAAGGAAGGCCGTCCCGAAGACAGGATTTACCTTTCCGGCGCAAGACTTGAAGTAATCGACAGGAGCGGGTTCAAAAAAAGCCCGGCCCCGGTTGAGAGCATCGATTCATATGCAGACAAAACCGACACGCTCACGATTTATCCTACGGATATCGAATCGAAGAATGTCTTCTTCACCTATTCCCTTGTCTCGACATACCCTGCGTCAGCACACAAAGAAGGGGTCAATTACTATTGGAACAGGGATGTACCCCCTGTTTACGATGTACATCTCGCAAGGGTGGAAGACACATCCGGAAATAGAATTACCGATGTGCCGGAAAGCCTCGTTAAAGTCGCAGGGCTTGGGAAAGAGGTTGCAGGTACCGGCTCGGCAGGAATAAGGGTGGAGAGGATTATTCAATATCTCCGCTCCCATTGTTCATACAGCCTTGAGGGCATGCAGGTGCCTCGGAACAAGACACCGGTCGAGGTCTTTCTCGAAAAAAGGAAAGGCGCATGCGAACACTTCGCAAGCGCGATGGCGGTTATGCTCAGAGGCGCGGGCATTCCTTCACGCGTAGTGACCGGCTTTCTGGTAACCGAGTTCAATACGGCGGGCAACTATTACATGGTAAGGGCAAGCGATGCACATGCCTGGGTGGAATACTGGGACGGCGCATGGATAATGGCCGACCCTACGCCTTCCGGGGGTGTTCAGCCGGGAAGAGCACGCACGAACCTGCTCGATGCGATGCGTTTCAGATGGATACGTTGGGTCATACAGTATTCGCTTAATGACCAGATCAATTTTGCAAAATATGTCAGGTTCAACGCACCTAAAATCCCGAAGGCTGCCGCCACCCCAAGATGGCTCTCATTCCTGATTCCGGCGTTTCTTCTTGGGACTTCTGTGTTTTTATTTATCCGGTACAAAAGATTGTCTCTTTATGAAAAAGCCCTTTTATCGCTCAGGCGCAAGGGGCTCAAGCTCGATGAAGGCGCAGAGCATGAAACACATCTCAGGCAGGTCAGGGAACAGCGGCCCGAACTTTCGGATGCGTTCGAGGCCTATCAGAAAAAATACCTTTCATGGCGCTTCGGCGGCAGAAAGATCGACATGCAGACATTGACGGAAGAGTTTATCAGACGCATCTCCGGCCTTGGGAAATAACCAAATTTTTCTGAAATCTTTAATGAAACAATCTCAAGGTTACGTGCCAGAATTTACAAATTAGCTGAAATTGACAAGTACGAACATCTTCACAAGAAATCATATTTACCAAGAAGGACATGAAGAACACGAAGGTAATAAATGTCAAGAGGTATAATCGGTTTTCTATAAATCCTTACAGGCTTTTCTTCGTGCTCTTCGTGGTGAACAATCATTTTGATATATAGCTTTTAGAACCATCCGCCAACAGACAATTATACCGGAATCCATATTACTGTATGAACTCGCTGTTCAGATTTTCCATAGGTACAACAACCGGTAATATTTTTAGCGCATGGCCTTGCATTTGAAATTCATCTGAGATATTGCGCGGATATGTTTGAAGAGAGCCCTTCACTTATTTTTGCGGATTCCAAAGGCAATATCATGGACTTTGAACCACTCGCCATGGCGGGCAGAACATGGGACTACATCGAGCCTGTTGAAGACACAGACTTGATACCCATGCCGAAAGGTTCCCAGCTCTACGTACTGCCGGAAAGGCATCCCATGGGGTTCGATAGGCATACCGGCGAACTTATTGTGCTTTATGAGAACCCTTTCGAACCCGGTACACCGGCCTATGCTGTAAGCGTGTTCCTGCCTGCCGCTTATTCACAGACCTATATCGCGGCCTGGGACAAGGAAGAAGGCGCCTGCACGCTGCCTCTTTTCCCGTATACGGCCCTCGGCTGGCAGGGTGAAGGTTTCGTCGCTGCCGGGATGAGAGTCGATGAATCCAGGCGGCAGGACCCGGAGATGTTCGACCATGAAAAAATTCGCAAAGGAATTGCCGAATGGAGGAAAGACCTTCCGGAAAACAGGCTTGTCAGACACCTCTCAAACTGCGCGGAATGTTATGCCTGCCCGGCCGCACTTAACCTGTTTCAGGGCCGCGAGGAGGCCCCTCTTCCAACATCTCCTGCATGTAACGCAGCCTGCATCGGCTGCATTTCATTGCAGGAGAAGTGCGGACCCCCATCGCCTCAGCAGCGCATCGATTTCATCCCGACACCTGAAGAAATCGCCGAAGTTGCGCTGCGCCACATACATGCGGTAAAAGAACCTGTCGTAAGCTTCGGTCAGGGCTGTGAAGGCGAACCTCTGCTCGTTTCAGACGTCCTGAAAAAGGCGATTGCTCTTATAAGAAAGAGCACATCCAAAGGCACAATCAATCTCAATTCTAATTCGAGCCTGCCTGAAAAGGTAGCCGAGCTTGCGGACACGGGACTGGACAGCCTGCGCATAAGCATGAACTCGCCTAAAGAGGCAACCTACCTTAAATATTTCAGGCCTAAATATCCTTTTGAGGCCCTCAAACAGAGCGCGCTTGAAATGAAGAACCGCGGAAAGTTCGTTTCGCTCAACCTCTTTGTTTTTCCCGGCCTTACAGATGCACCGAGAGAGGTCAAGTCTCTGAAACGTTTTATAAATGAAACCGGCATCGACATGATACAGTGGCGCAACCTCAACATGGATCCCGATGTTTATATAGAAACACTCGATTTGAAGCTGGAGCCCGGCATCGGCATCAGAAACCTGATCGAATCCCTGCCTTTAAGAAGGGGCTATTTCAACCCGTTCATCCCGAAATGAGAATCCTTTTCACCGCAGACCTTCACGGCCAGGTTACTTTGTATGAGCAGATGTTCGCCCTTTCAAAAAGCGGTGGCGCGGATGTGATAATCATGGGAGGCGACATCCTGCCCACCGTAATAGACGAACTTTTCGATCTTGCACGCGGGGTAAGCGCCTATAAAAAAAGCCTAGATGTTCAGATCGAATTTATCGACAGTTATTTCATCCCGGTAATAAGGGAGTTCAAAAAAGAAAATCCTGCTAAGGAAATTTTTTATATCCCGGGAAATCACGACTGGAACATGGCGACATTACATCTTGAAAAAAATTACCCTGAAGCCGTGAACCTTCATGGCAGGACAGTACATTTTTCCGGCTACGACTTTACAGGCTATGGCTGCGTGATAGATTCCCATTTCTGGGTAAAGGACATGGTGAGAAGAGATACTCCGTCAGATACCGGATTTCCCGGAAGGTTTTCATGCGTAAGCACTCCGGAAGGCATGAAACTTTATAAAGACAATTCATACCTTGACCTTAACCCGAGCATCGAGGAAGAGCTTTCGTCCATAAAAATAATCGCCCCCGCAAAGACAGTCTGTGTATTTCACTCGCCTCCATATGATACCCGGATAGACACGCTCCACAACGGCAAGCCAATCGGCAGCAGGGCCATAAAGGATTATATCGACAGATATCAGCCACTCATTTCCCTTCACGGCCACATCCACGAGGCGCCCTACATGACAGGCATTTACCGCACGGCAATCGGCAAAACCATCGCGATCAATCCCGGGCATTTCAAGGACGACCTTCATGCAGTGATCATCGATATGTCGGAAGGCGAACCCGTAATAAGGCACACCCTCTTCAAAAACCCCGATTGCGGTTAAAGACGCCTTTGACGGCGTTTATTGCAACCGTCTTCATATCATCAGTCGAGATGCGGATCTGTCAGAAACAGACCCGCACCTTGAGATTTCAATTCGTTGATAACTGATGGAAAGGATTTTATTTCGTCCCTAGAGGCAGTATGGTCCTGCCGAAGCTCTCGTTGAGAACCTGGGCCATTGCACAGTAGATCGCGGAGAATCCGCAGAATACTCCATCCCAGCCGGTCAGTACCGCCCATGTACCTTTCCACCCGAAACCGTCCCTTGCCGCCAGCATGAAGAAGAGTATGGTAAGGCTCAGAAAAACCACCTGAAGTCCGCGGTTTGCCTTCCATGTACCTATCCACATGAAGAACGTGAACAGCCCCCACATGAACAGATAGGCCGTCATAAAGGCTTCACTGTTACTCTGAAGACCCACTTTGCCGTTGAAGAAAACGAGAAATACCAGGGACATCCAGAACAGACCGTATGAAGTGAACGCCGTGGTGCCGAAAGTATTGCCCTTCTTGTACTCCATGATACCTGCTATGACCTGTGCCAAACCGCCGTAGAAAATGCCCATTGCAAGTATACCCGCACCCAGTTCGAAAAATCCTGCATTGTGCAGATTCAGAAGAACGGTTGTCATACCGAAACCCATGAGACCCAGCGGTGCAGGATTAGCCAGATTGTCAGACATTGTAAACCTCCTTGCGCTTTCTTTAAGAATATCACAAACCGAAGAATTTTTGCTAGATATGAATGATCATTCAGTTGGAATAAAATAAACAATTTTCATGCGTTGTATTCCGGCAGATTCCGGATAACGTATCTAATCCTTCACATCGACCCTCATAAGCCATCTTGTGAAGTCGAGGAAAATTCCCATCGGCCTTCCACCGATCGCCATCAGCACGGTGGCCGAACTGCATGCCGTGATTATCTGGTGAAGGTTTGCGCCGGACAGTTTCAGGACAATCGAATATTGTGGAACCTGCATGGCTACGAAGGCTATTACATCGGCTGTGATCTTCATTGCCCTTCCCCTTTCGCCCGACTTCAGGATCCTGTTTATCCAGTCACGGAACAGCCCGTAAGGCCTGGCAAGGATAAGAATGACCGGTATCGCAATAAGTCTCGCGTGAATTGACTGGTTTACAGTCATTCCTGCGAGAAATATCTCGATTATCATGGAACAGACCGTATTGAAGGTCAGAACAGCAATCACATCCGCAAATATCCTCTTCATGGTCGGAATGTAATTGACCACATAAGACCGTTTAACGCAACCCTTTAAAATCATGAGACTTCATTACTTTATCAAGAACGTGCTGCTGAAAATCGTATAGAAGGAAGATACATCGGATAACGAATACAGGATTTATGTTACTGCGTCCCATATGAATATGGTAACGAACATAGCAAGCACCTTCATGACGTCGTTCATCCTGTTGCCGAGACTGGAGCAGTGGGTCTCTTCGCTCACGAGTGACGGCATATTCCTCAAAAGCCTTGTATTTACTTTACGAAGAGGCCAGATGCCCTTTCTGAGCCGCAGGTTTATCGAGTCTTTTCCTGCCGATATGTTCAAGCGTGTACTGAAGCATGCCTGCTTTGGATGAAACCTGTTTCAAGAATTTGTCTATCTGGAATTTTACCTTATTATTCCTTTTTATTTATTCATTAAAAATACCGTAAATGCCGGTAAATCAACTCGTCATAACCTTCATGAAATCTTCAATCTTTCCTTTTTCCGTAGCCACCCTGATACCCATGTCCTGAACTGTGGCTGGAATATCCGGTTCAACCGGACGCTTTACAAGCGAGATTGCGCTGACCGGACATGAAGAAACACAGAGCCCGCAGCCGATGCACATGTTCTCATCGATTGCTGATGATTCATCATCTATACTGATCGCTACCATCGGACACCTTTCAGTACATACGCCGCAGGAAGTGCATTCGCCGGAGTCGAGCACGGCAAGATATGAGCTGGTATAAAAGGCATGCGGATTTTTAAGCTGCGTAAGGCCCCTCATGATTGTGCAGCAGCACGGACAGCAGTTGCATATGAAATAGGTCTTGCTTTTCGTGTTTCCGCTCATGTGCACGAGGCCCGCCTGTTCGCTTCTGTCGAGCACGGCGAACGCTTCATCCCTTGTGATCTCCCTCGCGTAACCTTTCTCGATGAGGAATTTAGCCCCGGCATCGAATATCAGGCAGACATCTCTGGGTTTGTCACATTTTGCGACACTCACCCTGCATGCGCAATCGGCAAGCGCAAAACATTCGGACTGGGAAATGAACTCCTTGACCTCTTCATAGGGATGAATATTGGAAACAGATTCAACCGAACTCCCGACGGGAATTACCCTGGCCAGAGGAGTCGGATTGCCTGAAAATGCGTTGCCAAGGGTATCTGCATGGTATTCTTCCCACAATCCGGCAAGTTTTTTAAGCTCCGGGCTTGTGATACCTTTCATGAAGGGAAACTCGAACAACCCCGGAATGGTCGGCAGCAGGGCATAGGCCTTACCTGTTTTGCCGCTTTTAGAAAATATAAGAGCCCTTGACGAAAGTGCATCTAGCGTCTTTTCGACCTCCTGCGCATCTAAACCGGAGTCCTTTATTATTTCATTTACGGTTTTCATCCTGAAGCTCATACGGCACAGAAGTTCAGCCTCATCCGGCGTGAAATACATCCTCAGTATCTCGTCAAAATGTTTTGACTCAGGGGCGCCTGAGGGGTGGGTGTCCAGTATCCGCCTCAACTTCTCGTAAATCTCACTGCTCATATTTCCTCCTGTCTTTATCTTTCAACAACCGAAGGCACGCCAAGAGTTCGTTTTTTGCTGAAACCCCATCGATTACCACGTCTGTTTTCTCCAGTATGAACACTGTCCTCATGTCCGGCATGACATATCTCACATTTACATCTCAAAGCTCAAGCCCTTTGGCCTGACTCGATACATATTCACTGCATGACAGAATATTTTTTCAACAAAGATTTTATGCCAGACCTGAGTATTATATTCGATCAACAGATAAAAATATATTTTAATAAGAGCGGTATTGATTATTTCATAAAATAAGGTATTATTAATTCAAGGTTCTTCAAGGTTCATTCCCCGTAGAACCTCCTCATATGTTGCAGATCGCCAAGATCTGCATTTTTTTTGTCTGTTTTAAGGACATCCGCACGGACAGCAACCCGGGTGAATTACAGAAAGATTTGCTATGCTTTGTTCCGCATCTATATCTTGAATACCCTGTCTTCAGTGATTATTGCCGTAATAAGATTGTGCGGGGTAACATCGAATGCAGGATTATATACCGGAACATCCGCTGAAACCTGAATGTCCCCGTACCGGGTAACCTCTTCGGCAGCCCTTTCTTCAATCGGGATTTCTTCACCGCTCAGACATTCGTGATCGAATGTCGACATGGGCGCTGCAATATAAAAGGGTATGCCATGCGAATGGGCCAGTACAGCCAGACTGTATGTCCCTATCTTGTTAGCTGTATCCATGTTCCCGGCTATCCTGTCCGCGCCTGTTATCACCGCATCTATCCTTTTTTGCTTCATGAGCCAGCCGGCCATGCTGTCCGCGATCAGGGTCACTGGGATATTGTCGGTTTTCAGCTCATAGGCCGTCAACCTCCCTCCCTGAAGAAGAGGTCTCGTTTCATCGGCATAAACCATTTTCAGCTGTTTCCTGTCATGAAGTTCTCTTATGACTCCCAGAGCTGTCCCGATCCCGCCAGTGGCTAGAGAGCCAGCATTGCAGTGTGTCAGAATGGAAAGGCCGTTTCTGCCTGCAAAAAGATCAGCACCATGCCTGGACATTTCCTTGTTCGCCCTCGCCTCCTCGACCCAGATGGCTTCGGCCTCTTTCTTTGCAGTTTTGAAGGCATCAGATGAGCCTGCTCTTTCGATTGCGCTGATCACCCGCCTGACAGCCCATGAAAGATTAACAGCTGTGGGCCGGGATGATATTAAAACATCCGCCGCATTTTGAATATCGCCCCCTGTCCGGGCGGAAAGAGCCAGACCGTATGCAGCAGCTATGCCGATTGCGGGAGCGCCTCTGACTGCAAGTGTTTTTATTGCTTGGGATACATCATCAGCATTTTCGCACTTTATCCATGTCTCTTCCTTCGGAAGTTTTCTCTGGTCGAGGATATAAAAAGATGCCCCGTCAAAATAAAAAGGCCTTATCATTTTTCAATCCCCTCCTCTGAAATGTTTTTCGTATTATTGGTTTTTTCGGTTTTTTAAAAACAGTTTTCTTTATCTTATTTCCTTGATTCTAAATCAAACACTATTATAATTATTCTGCGCTTATAATAAGACAAAAAAATCACACTTGGAGGTCTTAATGGCAAAATACCAGGAAACTTCAATGGCGGCAATTTTTCAGAATCGTGTGGAAAAATGGGGTGATAAGGCAATGTGCGCCTATAAGAACGACAAAGGCGTTTACGAGGATATAAGCTGGAATCAGATGAACAAAATGGTACTTGACCTTGCAGCTTATCTTCTCACAAGGGGGGTTAACATCCAGGACAAGGTGGGCCTTTTCTCCCCCAACAGATATGAATGGTGGGTATCTGACCTTGCAATACTTACCACAGGCGCCGTCAATGTACCGATCTATCCCACAAATTCAGCCGAAGAGTCCCGCTACGTGATTGATAATTCCGACTCGAAGATCTGCATTGTCGGCACAAAATCCCATATGCAGAAAATACTAGAAGTCAAACCCCAGCTTCCCAACCTTACGGACATAATAATTCTTGACGACCTCGATACGCCGGTAGAAGGTGTCGTCACATTCAAGGAAGCGCTCAGGATCGGTGCTGCTGCAAACAAAAAAGACGAGTTGGACAAGAGAATCAATTCAATCAAGACAGATGATATAGCAACCCTCATCTACACGTCAGGAACCACCGGAAACCCCAAGGGCGTCATGCTTACGCACAACAACTTTGTAAGCAACTGCAACCAGTGCTATGACGTTGCACCGCATCTGTTTGAATTTGAACACACACTCCTCTCCTTCCTTCCTCTTTCTCATTCGCTCGAAAGAACGGTGGGTTATTATCTGCCTCTTTATACCGGCAAAAAGGTCGTGTTTGCAGGCGATGTATCCAAGATACTCGAATACTTCCAGGAAGTGAGGCCTACATTCATCGTAAGCGTCCCCAGGATTTATGAAAAGGTTCATTCGGGTGTAGTCTCAAAGGTTGGCGCGGAAAAACCTCTTAAACAGAAGATTTTTGCATGGGCCATGGATGTTGCGAAGAGAAACCTTCCGTATATCTGCAATGACAAGCCAAGAACCGGCCTCTTTGCAATCGAATATGCAATCGCGAACAAGATAATCTTTTCCAAACTGAAGGCAAGGCTTGGTCTTGACAGGCTTCAGTTTGCACTCTCAGGTGGAGGACCATTGTCAGTATCCGATGCGGAATTCTTCCTGGGCATGGACGTCAAAGTCCTCGAAGGATTCGGTCTCACCGAAACGACCCCTGTGACAAACGCCAACAAACCTGAGAAAATTAAACCCGGAACAGTCGGACCCCCTCTCAGGGATACAATCGTCAAGATATCAGAAGAAGGCGAGATCCTGATAAAAGGGCCTCAGGTCATGAAAGGATATTACAAGAACGAAGCGGCTACAAAAGAGGTGTTCACGGATGACGGCTTCTTCAAAACCGGCGATATCGGTGTAATTGACAGCGATAATTATCTCAAGATTACAGGCCGCATAAAAGACCTCATCATCACTTCGGGCGGCAAGAACATATCACCGCAGAACATCGAAAACAGCCTGAAAACATCACCATACATCGAGCAGGTTGCCGTTATCGGCGACAATAGAAAATATCTGTCCGCTCTCATTGTTCCGGTATTTACAGAACTCGAAAACTGGGCCAAGGCAAACAATATCGCCTATACAAGCAAAAAAGACCTCATAGACAATCCGGAAGTCAACAAGCTGATACTTTCAGAGGTCGAAGCCAACATGAAGGATTATGCAAGGGTCGAACAGATCAGGAAAATAAAGCTCCTTGAAAACGAATGGTCGCAGCAGACCGATGAGCTGACACCAACACTCAAGATCAAGAGAAGGGTCATCAACCAGAAATACGCCGCTGAAATCGAAAGCCTATATCCGCCTGATACCGACGTATAACTGACATTGCTTCTGAAAACCGGGGATGGGTGTATAGCACCCGTCCCTGACTTTTAATTGAGGAATCATCAGAATCGCTCTTGTAAAAAGTTATATATGGAGATAAATAATCAGGAATCAATTAAACCCATTTAGGAGGAAATAATAATGAAAAAACTTATTACTCTGGCTCTTGTATTTATGTTCGCATTACCGATTGCACTTTCAGCGGAGACCCTGGCAAGCCTGAAGGCTGATGCAGATGCGGCAACAAAAGCAGCACTGGCTGCACCTACAAGCTATGAAGCCAACTGGAAGGCAGCAAAAGCATGGAGACTCTACGGTGACAAGGCAGTTTCAGACAAAGTCAGCGGGTATAAGGAAATAGCAGAAAAGTCCGGCCAGGAAGGACTCAAGTTCGGCGAAATAGCCCAGAAAATCAATCCTAATGGAGTTGAAGGCTGGTATTATTACGGTCTCTGTGTCGGAACATATTCTGATGGTGTAAGCATTATCACGGCAATCAGAAAAGGCTTCAAAGGAAAGACTCAGAAGGCCTTCGAAACTGCATATTCCCTCAATAAAATGTATGATGATTGCGGTCCGATTCTTTCTCTTGGCCGTTTCTGGCAGGTCCTTCCCGGTATTGCAGGAAGAGACAGGGACAAGGCCGAAAAGCTTTTCAACGAATATATAAAGCTCATGGCTTCGAATAAAGACATAAATATGGATGTTTATTACTATCGCGGAGAGCTCTACAAGGATCTCGGCAAAAAGGCTGAGGCAAAAGCCGACCTGACAAAGGCAGCTGCAGCCGGCAACAAAGAAGCAAAAGCGCTTCTTGCCGAGTTATAACAACATCTGATCATTTTTATACAGACGAAAAGGCGTCCGTTCGGACGCCTTTTTCTTTTAATGAATTCTAAAATGAACAAACATATCAGTCTTCCCTGTGCGTCAACATCATTTTGCACCTTCTGCAATCGAAACTCAGAAGATATGTCCTGCCGGAATTTTCAATGCCAAGGGGTTCCTCAAATATCTTATGATCTTTCTGCTTCGGACATGCATTCAGTTCTTTTCTCAGACACAGCCTTGTTTCCATGACCACAGGCGTTGAAGCCGGCCTTGATATCTCAAAGGCAGGTTCAATTTCTTTTACTCCATGTCTTAAATAAAACCTTCTTGAAGCCTCGTTGCTCACATTATACGTATAATCCAGACATTCATCAGGGTATGCTGCATCGGGTCGTGGTGCCGGTTTTCTGAGAGGTCTTTCATATTCTTTCCTCCTCTGCTCGTCAAGCTTGCTGGTAAGCTCTCTTCTGAGGGCATTTAGCTGTGATGCGGCAAGGAAAAAACGGTTTGATAATATTTCAATTGAGTTGAGGCTGAAATGCGTGTCGCCAAGTTTTGAAAGCTGTTTTTTTATGGAAAGGGCAGCCGTTTCAGTATTTCTGGCCGGCTCTTTTTTGATATCCAGCCTGACTGAACAGCTTATTCCGTCTTCATCCGTGCCTTTAAGTTCAAAACCTTCGGTTGTTTCCTTAAAGACGAGGTTTAGACCTATCTTCCTTGAGGATGTGTCCGCTTCAAGCTGCCTGGAAAACACATGGTCATGATTCCTGTATATAAGTGCTCCCCTGACTAAACCCTCAGGCATGGCATGAATCTGCACCCTTCCGTCCACAACCTTGACGACCTGAAGACCTTTAAGCTCTGTGCCGCCCTTTAAAAAGCAGAGCCCGTCGCCGTTGCTGATTCTTGATGAAACTGTTTTTTCAGAAAATCTGAACCAGTTGAGACCAGTTTCCGAAACTATCCCCAGAGGTTCACCTGTTGATTTTGGGGTTTGAGGCGACGCGATATCGTTATTATCGAAATACGGGGTTGCACCCCTGTGAAATGTCTTCCTCGCATCAGGCTCGAAAAAGAACGTCGTTCTGCCGCTTGATGCACGACTCAGATCACTTCTGCCTTCGATTATAGCATCCAGCTTTTTTCTGTACAGTGCCGTTATGTTCTTAACATACCGGGTATCTTTCAGCCTGCCCTCGATCTTGAATGACGTTACTCCTGCATCGATCAGAGGCTCAAGCCAGCCCGAACGGTCCATATCCTTCAGGCTTAACAGGTAAGCATAGTCCCTTATCATCTTGCCGTCCGCATCCTTTAGCCTCCAGGCAAGACGGCACGGCTGTGCGCACATCCCCCTGTTGGCGCTTCTGTTCCCGATTGAGGCGCTCAGGTAGCACCTTCCACTCAATCCTACACACAGCGCACCGTGCACAAATGACTCAAGCTCGATTGACGTCTTTTCAGATATATTTTTTATCTGTTCAACTGTAAGCTCTCTGGCAAGAATGACGCGCATGAAACCGGCATCTTCAAGAAATCTGATGTGACCGATATCGCTGTTGTTCATCTGGGTGCTCGCAATAAGAGGTATCGGTGGAATGTCCATTTCCAGGTATGCCATATCGGCAATTATCAGTGCATCTACACCCGCGTTGTATGCTTCACGGGCAAGGATTGCTGCATCTTCAAGCTCATTATCAAAGAGTATCGTATTGAGAGTAAGATAGACTCTCGCCCAATACCTGTGCGCATATTGAGCCAGATTTTCGATATCTCTGAGACTATTGGAAGCTGATGAACGTGCTCCGAAGGCGGGCCCTCCTATATATACCGCATCGGCACCATTATCTATTGCGGCCTTTCCAGTTTCAAAATTTCTGGCGGGAGAAAGGAGCTCCAGTTTCTTCATTCTATATTCCCTTTGTTTTTCCCGCTGCCTTTGATCTGACATACTCTTTGAAATCGAGCCCGTATTTTATCACTTCCTTTATCTCTGAACGCCTTATCCACCTGCTGTAAGTCCATGTCCAGTGAGAGGGCTGTTTCATTATGATAGATTCAACCCAGGACTGCATGAAATCGCTTATATTCCGGATTACATCTCCGGAGAACGTCCTTGTATCTACAGCCGGACATATCGTTATCGTGTATGAATATCCTTTTCGTTCCGAATAGACCGGAACAATCAGAGCGTCACCCTTTGACGCCACAAAGGCAGGCGCCGGGTTGGTAAGCGCGGGCATGTCGAAAAAGTCGCAATAGAGGTCGGTGCCCTTTTCTCCCCTCTTGTCCACTATGAAGGCTATCGTCCTGCCTCGTCTGAGTTCCTTTACGAGCATGAGAATCTTTCCGGTTGGCGGCAATATAGTGATGCCGGTCCTTCTGCGGATATCATTTATGAGGGTGGATATCCCGCTATTGTCCCTCAGATCCGCCATAACGCAAAAATCCACCTTGAGAATGCGTGACACGTTGGCCAGAATCTCCCAGTTTTCCGCATGTGAGATCATAAGCATTATGCCCCGGCCTGAAGCCTTTGCAGCCATAAGATTATCCGCCCCTGAGATCTCCACTCTTTCAGCTATCTCATCGTCATTCATATAGGCGTACCTGATCGTATCCACGAACACATCAGAGTGGTGAAGGAAGACCTCCCTGACCATGCCAGGTTCGAATGCATCTCCAAGGGCTGCCTTCATCTGGATTCGGGCTATTTTTCTTTCCCTGTGTGCAAATAAATACACCATGAATGCAATCGTCCTGCCTGTACTTATCGCAACAGGATAGGGCATTTTTCTGAAAAGCCATATTACGGATTCGATCAGGCTTACCGCAATTTTTTCAAGGGTTTCCATCACATATGTCCCTTATCACCCATTCGGCTGCATCCAGTATATCCTTTGCATGATATTCGGCTGATATGGTTTCAGTTGAATGTCCAACGAGAATCCCTTTTCCCCCGACGCGATGTATGGCCTCGATATCGCTTTGTTTATCCCCGATAAAATAGCACCTGCTCAGATTCAGAGAAAAATCGCGTGCAGCGTCTTCAAGAAGTCCTGTTTCCGGTTTTCGGCACCTGCACCTGACGGCATATCTTTCTATGACTCCGTCGGGATGGTGCGGACATGAATATATGGCGTCTATCCTTGCGGAATCATCTGCAAGCATTTTCCTGAGTCTCTTGTGTACAGCTTCCAGATCGGCTTCATTCAGCAGTCCCCTGGCTATTCCCGACTGGTTGGTTATTATGATCGCAAAAATGGCGTTATCATTGAGAAGTCTGACCGCACGGGATGCACCGGGCAGGAGCATGATCATATCCGGATCTTTCAGATAGGGAACATCCTTTATGATTGTGTCATCCCTGTCTAGAAATACGCCTGTTTTCAGCAAGTCTTTCTATCTCCCTGACAATATCCATCATCTTATCTGACCTCATGCTCACTTTTAATGCATGAAACCTGTCATCCATCCATGACTGATTCATCCTTACAAAGTCTTTCTCGGTTGTCACAATCATGTCAGAACCCGTGGCAGCCTTTTTTATCTTCCTGATATCATAGGCATTGTATTTATGGTGATCTGCAAAAATCATTGTCTTTATCCCGGCGCAGAATGGCCTCAAGGTGTCGAAAAACCTTTGAGGATTTGCTATGCCGCAGAAGGCGAATATCTTATCCGCCCTTATCTCGGACAAAAGCCTTCCCCTGAAGTCAATAAGCCCTTCGATACGTATCGAGGCGTCTTTTTTCGTATCGATTATGAAGCAGGCACGTTTGAGCGATGTGACCGGCTCTCTCAGCCTTCCTGCCGGCAGCAGTCTTTCATTCTCAAGCGGGCCTGAAACAAGACATATGTCAAGGTCTCTGAATATGCGCCTGTGCTGAAACCCGTCATCCAGAAGAACAATTTCAGCCCCGAGTCTTCTATAAGCGAAAGCGGCCCCCCTGCATCTGTCAGGCGATTTGATTACAGGAACACCAGTGGTCCTGGCCATGAGCAGGGGTTCGTCCCCTACATCCCGGTAGTTATGAGAAGGGCCCACTTCAACAGGCCCGTGCAGTCTGCCCCTGTATCCTCTCGTGACTATTGCCACATTGTAGCCGAGCCTGCCAAGTTCACTGGCCAGTGCCATCGTAAAAGGCGTCTTGCCAGTGCCGCCGGCTTCTATGTTGCCTATGCTTACGACAAGGGGAGGCACCAGATATGATTTCAATATGCCTTTATCGTAGAGAAGATTCCTTAAATATACAGCTGAAGCGTAAGGCATCTCAAGCATCATCAGACCCGAACTGGAGGTTGTAAAGCCTCGTGTAATAACCGTTCCTGGCCAGGAGGTCCTCATGGTTGCCTTCTTCCACGATTACGCCTCTGTTCAGTGCGATTATCCTGTCGGCACCCTGTATTGTGGAAAGCCTGTGGGCGATTATGAACGTGGTCCTGTTTTCCATAAGCCTGTCGAGCGCCGCATGGACCTCTTTTTCGCTTTCCGTATCAAGTGCGGAAGTCGCCTCGTCAAGTACCAGTATAGGCGCGTTTTTCATTATGGCGCGGGCTATGCAAATGCGCTGCATCTGTCCGCCGGAAAGCCTGACGCCGCCCTCGCCGGCTATGGTCTCATATCCATCGGGCATTTCCATGATGAATTCATGTGCGTTCGCCGCCTTTGCGGCCTCGATTACCGACTCGAGCGGCGCGTCCTGCGATCCGTAGGCGATATTCGCCCTTATGGTATCGTTGAAAAGTATGTTTTTCTGCTCCACCATAGCGATGTTGGCCCTGAGCGATTTTATGCTGAGGTCCCGCAGGTCGTGGCCGTCAATCGTTATCGAACCTGAAGTTACGTCATAGAACCTGGGCAGGAGATTTATGATCGTCGTTTTGCCTGCCCCCGACTCTCCGACAAATGCTATCTTTTCACCTTCGGATGCCTTGAAGCTGACCCCTTTCAATGCATATTCCTCTCCGTCGTAGCTGAAATCCACATCATTGTACTCGACATCGCCCCGGGCCCTCCCGAGATCTATTGCATCAGGCTTTTCTTCCATATCAGGTTTTGCGTCGATTACATCATATATCCTTTTCGCAGCGGTGACGCCTTCCTGTATCTCGATGTTGACTTCATTGATCTTTTTTATAGGCTGATAAAGCATAAATAGCGCCGTCACATATGAAAAGAACTGTTCGGGCGTCATGATGCTGTGAATGACCCTGGACCCGCCTACAACAAATACGGCAGAGGCAGCCACGCCACCGATGGCCTCCATGAGCGGAGAGGCTATACCCCTTATTTTCAGGCGCTTCATCCAGTTGCGGTAAAATTTATGGTTGTACGAGCCGAACCTTTCCTTTTCGTATTCCTCCATGCCGAAGGCCTTAACTATGCGGATTCCGGAAATGGCTTCATCAAGCACGGTGTTGATGTCACCCATCACCTCCATGCTTTTCCTTGCATATTTTTTTATCTTCTTTCTGAGACGGTTCATGAAAAAGCCGATAACCGGGAATATTATCATGGCTATGAGCGTAAGCTGCCAGTCCAGATAAAAGGCATACCCGAGCAGCCCTATCACACTCGAAATCTCCTTTACCATGGCGGTCACGGCGCTGGTTACCGAACCCTGCACCATGTTGACGTCATTCGTTATTCTCGACATCAGGATTCCCGTAGGGGTCCTTACGAAATATCTCAATGAAAGGGCCTGTATATGCGCATAGAGCTCGTTTCTTATGTCTTTGATTATTTTCTGGCCTATGTCAGCCATGAGGACATATCTTCCGTAATCTGAAGCAGACTTGACGAAAAACACGACGATTACGGCCAGGGCAAGCGAATAGAGAAGGGTCATGCTTTTTTCTTTGAATATATATTTCACAGCAGGCTGTACGATCCATGCCTGAAGGACCATGCAGCCGGAGAACACTCCCATCAGCAGCATGGCAATGATTAGTTCCTTTACGTAAGGCCTTAAAAAACCGATCAGCCTCATGTAGATCTTGAGATCGCTGACTTTGATCGGAATAAGTTCGCTTTTTACGCTTTCGCTGTCAAATCCCTCACCCATTCTGCCGTCCTCAGAGACGCCTGTGAACCTTCAAGGCCTTTTCTCAAAGCAATGAATTCGTCTCTTGTATTTTCATAAAGCTTTCTGTCCTGCATATACCTGATAACCTCTTCAGCGACTCTCCCCGGGGTAAAATCATGCTGTATGAGTTCGGGGACAACCCCTTTGCCTAATGCTATATTCGGCATACCTATATAATTGACCTTAACAAATATTTTAGCGAGAACATAATTGATCGGTGAAGTTTTGTAGCAGATGACCCCGGGTATGCCTTTTAACGCAACCTCAAATGAACCGGTGCCTGATTTCGTAATGGCCAGATCGGCTTCAGGGATTTCTTTTGCCAGCTCTATATCTCCGTCCGTGAAGCCTCTGATAAAATCACTGTTGAGGCCCATTGCCACGGGCAGCATCCATTTGAGACCTGCCTTTCTTGAATCGATGATCCTTTTCGCCTGAACCATTACAGGAAGCATGCGCACGATTTCGTCCTTCCTGCTTCCGGGCATAAGGACAATCCTCTTCACAGGCCATGACGTCTCGGAAGTCTTTATAGCATTTTCCTCCAGAAACGGATGCCCCACATACCTGCAGTTAACTCCGCTTTTTCTGAAAAAGTCCTCCTCGAACGGGAATATCACGGCCAGACCGTCGGTGATCCTTGCGAGCGTCTTCGCCCTGTAAGCCCTCCACGCCCATGCCTGCGGCGCAATGTAATAAAGAACCTTGACGCCCTGTTTCTTTGCAAATCCTGCAAGCCTCATATTGAAGTCGGGCAGGTCCACGGGAATGAACACGTCTGGCTTCGTTTCCCTGATTACCTTCTTGAGCCCCGAATATATCCTGAGAATACCTGCCAGCTTCGGCAGTACGTCAGAAAAACCCATCACCGAGAATTCCTTCATGGAATACAGAATCCGAACTCCGGCCTTCTGCATCTCATGGCCCCCCATGCCGAAGACAACAGCGTCAGGCATAATGCGTCTTATCTCTCTGGCCAGATAGGCTGCATGCCTGTCCGCGCTTTCCTCTCCGGCTGTAATAAGGATTCTGGGTGAGGTTTTCATACTTATCGGCTTTGCAGAAATCAGTGCCGGCCTAATTTTCCGGCAGTATCATATTCTGTCTGATCATATGGGCCACCTTTATCGCATTGAGCCCGGCGATCCCGTCAACTACAACCTTTGATTTGCCCTTAACCGCATCGATGAAAGACCTTATCTCGGATTTGAGCGCATCGGATTCCGACATCTCCAGTCTTTTGTGTCCTATTTTCTTGTCCTGGCTCAGAGTGAATATGTCCACGGCGTTCTTTGCATAATCGATCGATATGTAGGCATCGGGCTGGAATATGCGAATCTTCCTCATAACATCCGCAGAGATGCGGCTTGCCGTTACATTCGCTATACAGCCAGATTCGAAGCGCAGTCTGGCGTTTGCTATATCGACATTATTCGTTAGCACCGGCACGCCTACCGCTTCAACAGAAACTATATTTGAATGAACGAGGGAAAGAATTATATCTATATCATGTATCATGAGGTCAAGTATCACATCGACATCCGTGCCCCTTTCCTTGAAGGTGCTTATCCTGTGGACCTCTATGAACATGGGTTTTGTAATGCTGTCCCTGAGATTGGCGAATGCCGGATTGAATCTTTCCAGATGCCCTATCTGAAGGGTGGCACCGCCTTTTTCCGCCGCATCTATGATTGCCTGAGATTCTTCTATTGTGGCACTCATGGGTTTTTCCAGCAGCACTGCTGTGCCATTCAACAAGAAGGGGATCGCCGTTTCACGGTGAAGAGATGTGGGAACGACTATGCTGACTGCATCCACTTTTCCGATCAGTTCCGAATAATCAGTAACAGCGGCAGTGCCGGTTTCCAGTGCAATCTCTTTTGCCCTGTCGGGATCGATATCAGCCACCGCCACAAGCTCGACATCTTCCATTGCTGCATATTTCTGGGCGTGAAACCTGCCGAGATAACCTACACCAATAACCGCCGCCCGTATTTTATCGTTCATCTTTTTATTAAGCCTCTGCCCGGTCAGACTTTTCAAATATTCAAAGCCTGCGTCTTTACCTATCTCGCAATTCCCCGTTTGGACCCTTTTATGAATTCAACTATCCTCATAACCTCGGGAATGCCTGCAAATTCATCTTCAATCTTTCTTACTGCATCTTTGAGCCGGAGTCCCTTTTTGAATATCAGACGGTATGCCTTGTTGATTGATTCTATAGTTTCATTCGAAAATCCGTTTCTTTTAAGCCCTATCGTATTGATGCCGTACATCTTCGCCCTGTTGCCCTGCACCTTCGCATATGGAACCACATCCATGCCCACCAGCGTGCCACCGCCCATAATTGTATAGGCGCCTATCTTTGTGAACTGGTGTATGGCTGACATCCCGCCGATGATGACCCTGTCTTCGATGTGGACATGCCCGCCCAGTGTAGCGAGGTTTCCCATAACGATATTGCTGCCGAGCTGACAGTCATGTGCCACATGGCAGTATGCCATGAGCAGGTTGCCGTCGCCGATTCTGGTTACACCGCCGCCGCCTGCTGTCCCCCGGTTCAGCGTTACGAATTCCCTGAACAGGTTATTGTCGCCTATCTCGAGCCTTGTCTTTTCCCCATTATATTTGAGGTCCTGAGGCGGCCCTCCGGCACTGGCATAACCCTCAAACCTGCATCCTTTTCCGATGACTGTAGGGCCGTTTATCATGGTATGCGGCCCTATATATGTGCCCTCCCCTATCTCGACATCGTCTCCTATTACACAGTAAGGCCCTATCTCGACGCCTCCTTGAATAACGGCCTTACCGGATATTACGGAAGTTGAATTAATCCCTGGCATCAAGCCTCCTTTCAAGCTCCTGCACCCTTTTCAGAAGCTCGGGCAGGTTTTTGATAATGGCCTGCACCCTCAGCCATCTCTTGTGATCCATGGCCGGGGCGCCGGATACTATTGATCCGGGTTTGAGATCGTTGTGCACGCCGGCCTTCGACGCCACAACACAGCCGTCGCCAATGTTTACATGGCCGACTATACCGCTCTGTCCGGCCAGCGTGACATGACGGCCAAGTTTGGAGCTTCCCGCTATGCCGGTCTGGGCAACGATTATCGAGTGATCACCCACATTGACATTGTGGGCTATATGAACCATATCATCGATTTTCACATCATTCCCTATTACCGTTTCAGTAAGTGCCGCCCTGTCAATTGTACAGTTGGCGCCGATTTCCACGAAGTCACCAATCTTCACTATTCCTTTCTGAGGGATCTTGAGATGTTTTTCTCCGTCCCAGACAAAACCGAATCCGTCACCTCCTATGACAACACCGGAATGGATTATGCATTCCCTGCCGATAACAGAGCCTTCATAGACAACAACGTTGGGATACAGGATACATCCATCCGAAATTCTGCATCCGTCTCCTATAAAGCAACCAGGATATATCACGCATTTTTCGCCGATTTCAGAATTCTCGCCAACATAGACATTGGGGAAAACCGTAGAGCTCTTTCCGATGACTGCGCCTGCGCATATGGAGGCCATTTCCGATATGCCCGGTTTGTGTGTTTTTTCAGGATACAGAAGCTTGAGCGTACCGGCAAAGCCAAGATACGGATTCGCCACGATAATCTGTGGAATCTCTCTATCTATAAGGGATGATACAATTATGGCGCCTGCCTTTGAGGTAAGCGCCATATGTGCATATTTAGGATTTGACAGAAACGAAATATCGTGAGGACCCGCTTCCTCAAGAGTAGAGATTCCTGTAATCTCAACATCCCTGCCGTTAAGCACACCGCCTATGGCTTCTGATATTCTGGATAAAAGCATTTATTTCTTTGGACTGTCCTTTGTTGCAGGGGCAGGCGTTTTGGCTGATTCCTTTGCCATATTATCCAGGTATTCCTTGTCAAAGGCATCCAGGATTATCTGTGTAATATCAGAACTTTCAGGTGCATAAACCAGGGCCTCTCTCATAAAAATATAATCATAGGCATTTTTCTTCGCAAAATTGTTAATCAATTCGACAAGGGCATCCTGCATCGGTCGGACAAGAGCTGCTTTCTTGCTCTGCAGTTCGCTGTCCGCACTGTCCTCGAACTTCTTCAGTTCCTGAGTGGCCTGCTGATACTGCTTCATCAGTTTTGCCTTGGCATCCTGTTTCATGGCAGGCGTCTCCGCACTGAGCTGATCACTTATACTTTTTACTTTCTGGTAATATTTCTCAGCCTCAGCCTGCTTGTCCTGAAACATTTTATTCATTGTGGCCTGGATCGCCTTGCCCTGCTTGCTGTCATTCATCACCCTGTTAATGTCAATGGTACCAATTTTATTTCCCTCAGCATATGCAAGGTTTGCAGCCAAACCAACCATAAGACAGATAAGTGCTATCAATGACAACTTTCTCATAATTACCTCCAGCTTTATTTTTAGAAAAACGCCCCGATGGTGAAATCCCATTTACCTGAGGGATCATACTCTTCGGGATCGATTACCCATCCATACTCAAGCCTCAACGGCCCCATTGGCGTAACCCATCTTATTCCGGCTCCGCATGATTTTTTAAGATTGTTCAAATCAATCGTGTTGTTGAATGCGTTACCCGCATCAACAAATACGACACCTGAAAGGCCCGGTACGGCTCCTATGGGGAAGGTTATTTCACCGTTGAATACCACCATCCTGTTTCCGCCAACGACATTGCCGTAATTGTCTCTGGGCCCGATATCACCATAATCGAAGCCTCGTATAGAGTTCATCCCTCCGAGGGTGTACAATTCTGATGTGGGAACATCCTGACCCTCACCACCGTTTATGGTTCCCCATCTTCCCTTTAGCATCAGGGCAAATATGTTTTTATACAAAGGGAAAAACTGCGCCACATTGGCTCCTAATCTTGTATAGTGATAATCTCCTCCCAGGCCTGAATACTGCAATGATACAGACGCATCCATTCCGCGCGTCGGACGGTAGAAATCATTTGTCGTTACCCTTGAGATCGTGTTTGTAATGCTGCTGTTGAGGCCGCCTTCAATTTCCACCGTTGTCAGCCAGGGCTCATATGATTCGTCCACATCCGTGAAAGGAAGGACATAATCATAATTATATAATATATTATATCTGAATTCCTCAATAATAGGGAAACTCATACCGACTGAAAATCCCCTTGATTCCCTGGTATAATATGTAAGAACGCGTTCCTGGTCATAGACTCTTGTGCTTACCGCAACAGGATACCCCATCAGCCATGGTTCCTGCAGATATATGTTGTAGTTTTTTCTGGTCGACCCGTATTCTATACTTGCCTTGGCTTTCAGTCCGAGCCCGAAAAGGTTATTCTCACTGACTTCCACCTGCCCCATTACCTTATCGATGCTTGAGTAGGCAATTCCAAAGGTGAAAGCACCTGTCGGATTCTCCTCGATATCCACCATAAGGTCCATCTCGTCTTCTTTTTCGCTCGGGACCTGATTGATATCCACTTTGGAAAAATATCCGAGCCTGTTAAGGTTGTCTCTGCTGTCTCTGAGCTTTGTAGATGAAAACAGTGATGTTTCCTGCAGTTTCAATTCTCTTCTTATAACCTTGTCCCGGGTTTTCTTGTTGTTCCGGATAATCACTTCATCGATATGAACAGGTTTGTTCTGCTTGATATCAAGGGTCATGTCTATTACATGACCCTCTCTTTCGGTTGTCACCGGTTTTATCTGGACAGAGGCATAACCCCTGTCCATATATATATCTCTCACTCTTTCAATACCCATATACAGTGCCATCTTGCTCATGATGTCACCCTTTTCCATTCCAAGGGCCTTAATAATTTTTTCCTTGGGAACGATCAGGTCACCTTCTGCATCGATATTCCCGAGTCTGAAAAGAGGGCCTTCTTCGACCGGCACAGTTATATAGATTCCCTTATTTTCCTTTATCTCGACTTTCGGCCTTCCAACCTTGGCCTGAAGATATCCCTCGTTTCCAAAGTATTCCTCAAGCCGCAGCAGGTCAGTATCCATATCACTTTCTGTGTATGCGCCCCTGTCTGAAAACCAGTCCATGGGGTTCCACCAGCTTTTCTTCTGGGTTTTCATGGAATTCTTCATTCCGGAATAAGGGTCTTTCCATGGCTCCCACCAGGTCCTTTTACGGCTCACTCCGTCAAATGTTACTTCTTTTACCCAGAGCTTTTCATTTTCCTTGATGACAAATGTGAGAATTATTCCGCCGTCTGTTTCCTGAATCTCGTTTTCAACACTGACATTATAATAACCCTTTTCCCTGTAGAGGGCTTTTATCCTGTCGACCGCAGTTTTAAGCGAACGTGTATTGAGTATATCGAATCTCTTGACCTCGGAAGCCTCAAGTATCTTCTTCTCTTCCAATTTCTTATTGCCTTTGATCTCAATCTTAACGACAACTGGATATTCAGTCACATTGAAGGTAAGGATATTATTCTCGCTCGATGCATTACAGCTCTCAAAATATCCCATGGAGTATATTTCCTCAATATCTTTTCTGATTGCGAGCCTGTGGATTATATCTCCGGGGGCGGTCCTTATCCTGAACCTTACGGCGTCACTTGATATGCGCTTGGTTCCGTTTATTTTTATCTCTTTTATAACACATACATCTTTCATTCTGAGATAACCGTTTGCAGCATCACCAAGCGTTGCAGCCTTATAGCCTATCCCGTCAGAATCCTTTACCTCGACAAGTCCGTCTTTGGTATAGACATCAAGCCTTAACTTGGCAGTGTCCTTCAGGGTCACGCAGGGTACATCCGAAATGAAATCGGAAAGCTCCTTGTTCAGGGACAGGACCTCAATATCCGCTGCCGCAAGGCATACAGGGAAGAGGAGCGCCAGGAGCAGCAACGATAACAGTTTACAGAGTGTATCTTTCAAGCATCCCTCCCTTGAGTATCAATGTTCTATCCATGAGTCTCGCAAGATCATGATTGTGCGTGACGATAATCATTGTAACACCCATATCTTTTTTAAGTTTGACAAGAAGTTCGGCCAGCATCTCGCCGGTCGAAGGATCAAGGTCTCCTGTCGGTTCGTCTGCAAGAAGTATCTCCGGCGACATCATCAGAGCCCTTGCCAGAGAAACCCTCTGCTGTTCGCCGCCTGAAAGCTCTCCCGGTTTGTGTATTGCCCTGTCGGCAAGCCCTACGATGTCAAGAAGCTCAAGGGCCCTTTTCTTTGCAATCTTCATATTCCCAGATGAAATCATGGCCGGGATATAAATGTTTTCAAGCGCCGTAAATTCAGGGAGCAGAAAATGGAACTGGAAAACAAAACCTATCATCTTATTTCTCAGGGCCGAGAGGTCATTATCTTTCATCGTGCAGATGTTTTTGTCTCCGTAATAAATACTCCCGCTGTCGGGCTTTTCCAGACCGCCGAGCAGATGAAGGAGCGTGCTTTTGCCTGTTCCCGACGCCCCGATAACAGCAACCCCTTCCCCTTTATCAACGCTGATATCAAGCCCTTTCAGTACCTCGATCCCGTGTTTTGCCTTATGGAAGGTCTTGAATAACCCAAGGGCGCTGATGGAAGTCTCAGCCTTCATAGCGGAGCACCTCTACAGGATCCTGTCTGGCAGCCTGCCTTGCAGGATATATGGTTGCGAAAAATGAAAGAATTATCGAACTCAAAGCGATAATGATTATTTCGATGGGAAAGACCCTGGTGGGAAGGCCCGTAATGTAATACACATCCTTCGGCATCACCTCTATTCCGAAGATGAACTCGACGGCATTCACTACTGAATCCAGGTTATAAGTAAGTCCAAGCCCTAAAACAAGCCCGAGGATCGTTCCGCTCAGGCCGATCACCATACCCATTATGATAAATATTCCGAGTATCTGTGAAGAAGTCGCACCCATCGACTTGAGTATTGCAATCTCTTTTCTCTTTTCCATCACGAGCATGATGAGCATGCTGATTATACTGAACACAGCGACAAGTATAATAAACAGCAGGATTATCCACATCACGGTCTTTTCCATTTTAAGGGCTGAGAAGAGGCTCCTGTTCATTTCCTTCCAGGTGGTAGCCCAGTATCCCGGACCGATTCTTTCAAGAATCGCCTTTGAGATTGCGCCTGCCTGATAGATATCCCTCACCTTTATTTCTATCCCTGTAGGCACGTCCTTCATCATAAGCTTCATAGCGGCAGGAAGAGTAATATAGACCATGTTCGAATCATATTCATACATGCCGGTGGAAAATATCCCTTTGACCGTAAAACTTATGGATTTGGGCATAAGCCCCAGAGGCGTCACTATTCCTGAAGGGGAAACGAGCGTTACAACATCACCGGGTGTCGCACCCAGATTTCTGGCAAGCTCCGAGCCCAGCAGGATATCCGATTCTCCCATCTGTTTCAAGGACACGCCGTTTTTGATGATATCCTGAAGTCTTATGACTTTACCTGCGGTTGCCGTATCGATACCCCTTATGACTATGCCCTTGATCGATCCGGATGCGGACATCAGCCCTTCCGAAAGTATGAACGGCGTTGCGCCCTCCACTCCTTCTACGGACATTATACCGGGCAGAAGCTTTTCAGGATCGGTCATGCTGTCGCTCAAGCTTGTAACAACAATGTGTGACTGGGTACCCAGAAGCTTTGCCTTGATGTCCTCCTCGAAGCCGTTCATGACAGAAATAACGACTATCAGCGCCATGACGCCGATGGCTATTCCAAAAACAGACAGGGCGGAAGTAAAGCTTATGAAACCCTGGCTTTTCTTTGCCCTCAGGTATTTGCGTGCAACAAAATACTCAAATCTCAGGATTATTCTCCTTTACGAAGAAGCGGGAATAGTATCACGTCTCTTATCGAGGGGCTGTCGGTAAGCAGCATGACAAGCCTGTCTATTCCAATTCCCTCTCCAGCTGCCGGCGGCATGCCATACTCAAGCGCCCTGATATAATCTTCATCAAGCTCTCCCGGACCCTCTTTGTCTGCAAGCTGCTTTTCAAAACGCTCTTTCTGGTCGAACGGATCATTGAGCTCGCTGAATGCATTGGCTATTTCCCTGCCGGCAATGTAGAGCTCAAAACGGTCGACTATGGAGGGGTCTTCCGTGTTACGGCGTGAAAGCGGTGAAACTTCGGTCGGGTAAGACGTAATAAATACAGGACCCGTGAGTTTGTCCTCGCATGTCTCTTCAAAGATTATGGTCTGCAGTTCGCCGAGGCCTTCGCTTCCGGTGACGGGAAATCCTTTTTCCCTGCAGAAAGCCATGGCCTTGTTACGATCTTCAATGATATCGGCGCCTGCTTTTCCCACGGCCGTTATAGCCTCTTTCATCGTAAAAGACTGCCATGGAGGTGAAAAATCAATTTCAGTACCCTGATAAACGACTTTTGCCGTACCAAGTACATCCATGGCAATCGTTGAAATCATCTCTTCGGTCAGTTTCATCAGATCTTTGTAGTCAGCATAGGCCATATAGAATTCCATCATGGTGAATTCCGGGTTATGTCTGGTCGATATGCCCTCGTTCCTGAAATTGCGATTGATTTCATAGACCCGTTCAAAGCCCCCGACTACCAGCCTTTTGAGATAGAGTTCGGGCGCTATCCTCATATAAAGGTCCATATTAAGGGCATTGTGATGCGTCTTGAAAGGCTTGGCCGTGGCACCTCCCGGTATGCTCTGCATCATTGGGGTTTCGACCTCGACAAAACCGAGGTTATCCATGTATGACCTGAGGGCTTTGATTATTTTTGTCCTTTTCAGGAAGACTTCCTTTACTTCAGAGGACATTATCAGATCGGCGTATCTCTGACGGTATCTTGTCTCGACATCGGTGAGCCCGTGCCATTTCTCCGGCAGGGGCTGAAAATTCTTCGTCAGCAGCTCAAAACCCTGAGTATATACTGAAAGCTCTCCTGTCTTCGTTTTAATGGGTGTGCCCCATAAACCGATTATATCGCCGACATCCAGTTTTTTGAAAAGCTCATATGCCTTTTCCCCGAGTTTAGCCTTTTCAAAGAATGCCTGAAGCTTTCCCGAACCATCCTGAAAATGTATGAAGGCCGCCTTGCCGAATATGCGTACAGCCATGATGCGGCCGGCCATTTTATGTATTTTATCGATACTGTGAAGTTTTTCTGCATCAAGAGGGGAATATTCTTTTATAAAGTCGCAGACATCCGTATCCTTTTTATACGTATTCGGAAAGTGAGCCACTCCGTATTCTTTTTTCAGTGCATCGAATTTTTCTATGCGCTGCCTTGTTAACCGCCCGATGTCCTCCAAGGTTTTATCCCCCGATGAAATAAGATTGCCGGAGTTATAGAAGATATGCCATGCCCTGTCAACATAAACACCTGTGCATAAAACCCATCCCGGAAAACGCATATCCTGCAATTGACAAATCCTGTATGGCAATATCAGGGCCTTGAAATCATTAAGATAATGTTTCATCCTGCCTATCTCGCCGTCATCTGTTCCTGGAAGTATAAAATGGTTTCAATTTTAAAATTTAAAATATATTCCAGATCAGTCGATAAGTGATTTAATCTGCAAACTTTTCTTTATTAAAGATCAAAGGAGAGTCGGACATGAACTGGTATTATCAGATTGACGGGAAAAGGCTGGGACCGGTCGATACCGGAAAGATGAGGCAGCTCGTCCTTAATGAAACAGTTAAAGCCGACACCTATGTATGGAATGAAGACCTTCCCAAGTGGATTTTTTACGGCCAGCTCACAGATAAAATGAGGGGGGACCTGCCGGCGGCCGCTTCGTCCGCCAATAATCCTGCACCGGCAGCCATCTCACCGGGCAGTTCACCAGGACAGGATAAACCGGGAAACTCCCAGCTGTGCGCCGAATGCAAAAACATATTCCCTTCTTCATATCTTGCAAAGTTCGGAGACAGGTATATCTGCGCAGGCTGCAAGAATACCTATGTCCAGAAGATGAGGGAAGGTATCTCACCCCTGGGTGTCTTCAATTATGCCGGGTTCTGGATAAGGGTTGCGGCATATATTATCGATGCCGTCATATTGGGCGCTGCAAATCTTGCGTTGCAGTTCGTCTTTTCATCATTCACGTCAATGCCTGACATGTCCGACGCCATGACGAGTAATCCAGAGATGTTCAAACAATTCATCATGCCCTTCATGATTTTAATTATAATCCAGATTACAGTCGATATCGGATATCCTACATTCTTTGTCGGAAAATACGGTGCCACGCCCGGGAAAATGATCTGCGGGCTTAGAATAATAAGACCGGACGGCAGCAGGGTAAGCTATTCAAGGGCGTTCGCCCGCTATTTTGCTCAGATGCTGAGCGGCATTATTCTGTTTATAGGCTACCTGATGGTTGCTTTCGATGATGAATGCCGGGCTCTACATGACCGCATCTGCGATACGAGGGTGATCTGGAAAGAGAGATGACAGGGGGCATCGCCTGCAAAAGATGCGGGGACATGATCCCCGTATCTTTTTACAACAGGGACAGCTTCTTTCCCTGTTCCAAGTGTAACACCCAGACCATGGTCCGCGTTTATCCCGCCCTTTATTCCGGCAAAAACGTCAATATATCGGAATCGATATCTGAAGGCGAGTCTGTATGCTTTTACCATCCTGAGAATACAGCCCTTATTTCATGTGAAAGCTGCGGCCGCTTTCTGTGCAGTGTATGCGATATTGAGTTTGACGGCTCTCACATCTGCCCCGGTTGTCTTGAGGAGGACAGAAAAAAAAGGCGCATATTAAACCTCGATTCAAGCAGGACGCTCTATGACTCCATTTCTCTGAAGCTTTCGTTCTATCCTCTGATCCTTTTTCCGATAACGATCTTTACCGCACCGATATCATTCTATCTGGCAGTCAGATACTTTAAAATACCCGCCAGCATAGTTTCACGTTCAAAATATAAATTCATTGCCGCCATTATCATCTCTTCCATGCAGATCCTGGGCTGGGCATATGTATTCAGCCTCATTTTCACATAAAAAGAGGGGGGACTCTCATTGCCTGATGCAACCGCCTCATCCTACAGAAAGCTCCCAGGCCGGGGAAGAAAAAGCGGCTTTCTGCACTCAATCGGGCGCAGCTGCTCATTGTGGCACACGGACGATCACCTTCTGCTTGTTGAAAGCAACGGCGTAACTGAAACCTACAGGCGCTTCTATTTCAAAGATATCCAGGCGGTAGTCATACAAAGAACAAATTTTTCACGGAACTTCAATTATACAGCCGGATTAATCCTGTTTGCCTCTGTAATAATTTATTTCTCGAATGCTGCTAGGCATGGTTTTCTTGATTCGGCACTCTTGTTCATCCTCATTATTTCATTGATATCACTAGCACTGAACTATTCTATGGGCGCCTCATGCATATGCAGGATTATCACCCCGGTTCATGATGAAGAAATCCCATCCCTTAAAAGACTTGGGAATGCAATAAGGGCAAAAAACGTCATAGACCATGCCTGCGCCGCCCTTCAGGGAACGCTATCAGAAGAAGACATCCTGACAAAACCGATCCCTCCAAGACAGGGGGCCGCCCGGCCGGGCGCATCAAAAATGCTGAAGCCTTTCACCGGCATGTACCATACGCTCACGTTCGCCACTGTATTTGTTCAAGGCCTCCTTCTTGGGCTGGACGTAACAAATCATCATTCAGTCTATAATTATATACAGATTCTTTTCGGGAGCGCCGCCAGCATACTTATCATCGTTGCGCTCGTTAAGCAGCATGACAGCGACGCCCCGCCAATGATAAAAACAATCATGTGGACGACGATTGCATTCATATGTCTTTCAACGCTTATGATATTCGGGGCGAAAATGCCCCAAATGATGGAACAGGCCATGATTTCGCAATATGATATGTACAAGTCTATGGCAAACATATCCCCCAATGATTCAAAAGCCGTTTACTGGTCCTATGTCATAAGTTTTCTGGGCTATACCGTCCTCGGAACTGCAGGCCTCTTATGCATGGCAGGAAGATCTGTCATGAAAAAGAGGTGTAAGACACATTTGGAAAGAAATGAAATTTCCGATCAACATCTTTAAGCATGCCGGGCATGGACGTGTATTATTATGCGGTATATGCTGTATCATTATCGGTAAAAGAGGCATCTTAAAAAATATTGTCGAATTCACCACAGGAGGCCTATGTTTGGATAAGTGATGAACAATATGTTGGAAATGTGGTAGAGATACTTTTCAGATCAAAGTAGATTGCAGTAAGGGAGGCCTTTAATGAAGTTTATTCTTAAAATCCTCAAATACGCGGCAATTGCACTCATTGCTTTCATCCTGATCATTGGATTGACAGTCTTTTACATGTGGATAAGACCAAACAAATCCGAGGTTAATCCCGCAATAATAGCTGAGTCATGGACTGCGGTATCAGACGGAATGCACAACTCAAACACCCACATGATCAACTGGAACAATGATTTCTGGCTGGTGCACGCCAACTCGCCGTATCATTTCGCCACACCCAAATGCAAGCTCATGGTCTGGCGGTCAAAGGATGCAAAAAACTGGGTAAAGGTCACTGAATTCAGAGTACCGGGCGAAGACATTCGTGACCCCAAATTCGCGGTGATTAACGGCAGGCTAATGCTTTATGTGCTCAAGAGCATCAGGTTCGAGGCGGAACCTTACACGACTGCCTTCACTTTCACCGATAACGGGATGATATGGGCCCCGCTGACCGAAATCAAAGAGCAAAACGGCTGGCTTTTCTGGAATCCGAAATCATTTGACGGAAAAATCTGGTATGTCCCTGCCTACTGGTACGAACATGGCAAATCGGCCCTGTTCAAATCAACTGACGGCATAAAATGGGAAATGGTCTCCACCATACATAACGGCAGGAATGAAATTACCGGTGCGAATGACCGCAACGACGAAACGGATATCGAATTTCTGCCCGGGGGCGGCATGATAGCAACAATGCGCATGGAAGGTTCTGACAGCCTTTTCGGCGATAAAAAGGCCAGTACGAATATCGAGGTGGCTTTGCCGCCATATACCAAATGGTCAGAGCCTGTGAGTGATTTCACTACAAGACTGGACGGACCTGCGCTCTTTTCATATAACGGCAGGATATATGCGGCTGGCAGGTACAACCCCTACAGGCCCGGCCCGGTAAACTACTTCGGCAGCATATTCGCAAAGAAGCGCACGTCACTTTTCCTCGTAACGCCCACGGGGCTTGCACGCCTGACCGATTTACCGAGTGCAGGCGACACGTCCTACAATGGTGTCGTGATCAGGGACGGATTCGCATACATCAGCTATTATACGAGCAACATCAAACGGGACTGGCCGTGGCTCATGGGCATGGTCTCGGCAAGCGATATACGTATTGCAAAAGTGGATCTTGCCGCGCTTGAAAAAGAAGCCCTCAAACAAATCTCGGAGAAAGGATGGGGACAGAAATGAATATGCAGGAAATACTCGATCATATAGCCGTACCAAGACCAAGCTACAGCAACACTTATGACAGCATTGTCGTTTTCATCAAGGAGCTGCTCTATCCCTATAACATCCCATATACCATCCAGGAATTTGCACTGAAGCCCCGGCTGGACTTTCTTATAGGCATCACTATAGCATTGCTCGGCATAATCCTTGCTGTCTTTATCATAAGGAAAAAACCCGTAGCTGCGATAATAACCGCATTGCTCATCCCTGCTGTGCTGATACTGGAGTTCGAATACTTCGTGAGCATTGTTTCATGGCTTATCACAAAACCGGCGGAGAACATCATAATCCAGTTCCCGAACCCGGCCGCGACAAGGGAGCTTATATTCGCGGCTCATATGGACTCGAAAACCGCTCTGTTCGACCATATACAGAGGGCACATATCTACAGGCTCATCCCCGCGGCAATCGTTCTGGGATTGATCACACCCCTGATATATTTGATCGGCAGAAGTAAACGTTTTGCAAAAAACAGGATTTTTTCCGGAATATCAATGCTCATAGCGGTGGTTCTGGCGGCATACTGGATACTTTTCGGATTGAGCTTCTTCGGATATGTCTTTGTTGACGACAAATCCCCCGGCGCAGTGGACGACGCGGCAAGTGTCGCCATTCTGGTCGAACTTGCAAAGGAAATCCAAAGCGGCAGGGTGCCCATGTCAAACAATGCCGTCACAATACTTCTCACCACAGGCGAAGAACTGAATCTTCTTGGCGCTCAGGCATATGTCAATGAGTTCTTCCCGTCAGGCAACAACGGAAGGAAGATACCTGCAATGCTCATAAACCTCGATTGCGTCGGACAGAGCGGCAATCTCGCCTACTTTGAAAGTAACGGGGTGTTCCTCAGACATTATCCTGCAGATCCGGGTCTCGTGAATGAGGTCGGAAAGGCATTCAAAGCCGTCTCAGGCAGGATTATCGATAAAGGCCCGTCAAGCACGGACGATTCCGTATGTTTCATGGCAAAGGGCATACCCGCCATAACTCTTTGCAACACAGGCATTCCCGGCCAGGGAATGGGCGGTTTTCATTCCGCAGCAGACAATATGCACAGGATCGACCTCAACAACATGAAAATGGCCCTCGATACGCTCATTCACGTTATCGGTAATAAGTGAGAACTGCTGATTCCATTGGAGAGGGAATCTGTGTGAAGAACTCAAAACTGATGAAGACCGTTTTTCTTTTTATGATCGCCGCATCTCTTTGCTGCTGCAAGGTGGATTCAAAAGACAATGCGTCCCAATCGTCGTCTTATGCTGCAGATATGTTTTCAGACAGTGAGGTTGTAAAGAAGAAGGCGTTGATAGTCATTTCCCCGCATCCCGACGATGAGAGCATCATGGCTGCAGGGACAATTTACAGGGCGTGCCATGATCCTGATACCCTTGTACAGGCTGTGTACCTCTCCTCGGGTGACGCCGCAGGCGGCAGGGGAAAATGTCATGAGACGAGCGAAGAGATAAGAAGACAGAAAATAGTTGAGCTCAGAGAAAACGAGACAAGAAACGCATGGGCCGTACTCGGCCTTGACCCGTCATATATCCATTTCCTGAGGTATCCTGATAAAGGCATGGTTTCTGCTACAAAACTGGTTAAAGGTAAGCGCATCGATACCCTCAACACTGAAGGTACAAATGCAATTGCCGAGATAACAGAACTGGTGCAGGGGCTTGTGCCTGAAGGCACCCAAAACCTTACTATAATCTCAGGTTCAGGCTGGGACGGCCACCCTGACCACCGCGTCGACTACTATTGCGCAAAATCAGCCGCACTTGCCGTGAGCTCCAACATGAAGATCCCGGTAACACTGCTCAGCATGGTGGTCCATGACGAATTTATAATCGATCTCGGTTTCTGCTGCATCGGCGACCTGTTCTGGCCGAACAAGGGGCCTGCATTCAAATACTGTACACTGGCCAATTCAAGACAGCGCCCCAGGCCTCCCATGTGGGACCTTGCTTTTGACATAAGCGACCTCGGCAGCATCAAATCCGATGCGATCAAGGCCCATGTCAGCCAGGTCACAGGATATCCTCCTCTTTGCATGACGGTTCTGGACAAGGAGTATTACCGCAGGTGGATGGAGAAAAAGGAGGAGGTCTTCTACAAAGAGGAATTCCCTGCAGCAGACTGATTATTGGTTTTATGAAAAATATCCTATTCTGAGGTTTAATTATTTCTGCGGTTGCCCGGGCCGGGGCCTATAATTCTGCCAGCTGCCTCGATGTCCCTCCTGATGCCGTCCATGATCTCGGAAGGTTCAGCCGGGCTTGAGCCCTTGCCGGGATATATCTCGTAGAGTTTTCTGTACTTAGCCGGCGTAAAATCCGGCATGATGACATTGGCGCCTGCCATGAGCGACCTGACGCGGTTTTTCGGGTCGATGGTCGTAAGTGCGGTTGTTGCGGGGATGTTAGTGTTCCGGGTCACAATGCGCGTCAAGGCGATCATTTTAAGAACAAGTTCGGGACTGCCTGCAGGATTTCCTGCCAGAAGGGTATCGGGATGCGGTATGAAAGGACCTATCCCTATCATATCGATGTCAAGCTCCTTGAACATCATTATGTCTCCGGCCAGAGATTCCAACGTCTGCCCGGGAAGTCCCACCATGACACCCGAGCCGGTTTCAAAACCCAGAGTTTTAAGATGCTTCAGACATTTAATTCTGTATGATTGATCGCCACCTGATTTGATCTGCTTATACAGATTACCGTCCGAGGTTTCGTGCTTGAGCAGGTATCTGTCCGCCCCCGCCTCTTTGAAAAGTTCGAACGCCTTAAGGGGCCATTCGCCGGTTGAAAGCGTTATGACAAGGCCTGTTTCATCTTTTATCCTTTTGATGAGGCTTACAATTTTTTGCGTGGAGTAAAACGTATCCTCACCCGACTGAAGAACAACGGTACCTATCCCGGATTTTAAAATCTCCCTGGCGCCGGAAAGTATCTCATCATCGGACATCCGGTATCTTTCGAGCTTGTTATTGTTGCATCCCAGTCCGCAATAATGACAGTCCTGAATACAGTAGTTCGAAAATTCGATTATTCCCCTCAGATAAACCTCGTCACCGATGTAGTTTCTTCTTGCCTCGTCAGCCTCAGCTAACAGGGCGGAAGGATCATCCTCAGACAGAATTTTTATGATTTTGCTTTTATTGTAAGATTTTGTTTTTTCCAGTTCACCACTCACTACTCACCACTCTCAACCATTTTTTTAAATATACAGATCCCTTTCCCCGTTTTCCATGCGCCTTAGCCTGCTGTTTATCGTACGTTTGAGGCCTGCACTTCCGGTATCTGCAAGCAGCTTTTCCACAAGCTTCATTCCCGCCTTTTTTGTTTTCTTGCTCGCATAGTCAAGAAGGTATTCTTCGAAAGTGAGTATGGCGTTTGTCCTGCAGAATTTTTTTATAAGCCCGGGTTTGGCCAGTTCCATAAAGTCGGCGCCTGTTCTTCCGAGCCTGTAGCATGCAGTGCAGAAGCTGGGGATAAGCCCCTGCTGAACTATCTCGTAAATTACTTCATCGAGAGAGCGCGTATCGCCGAGATTGAACTGGGCCGCCATGAAATCATTGCCGCCGTGGTCATGATATCCGCCGGGATTCGTGCGAGATCCTGCACTTATCTGTGATACCCCCAGACTGAATATTTCGTTTCTGAGCGCAGCAGATTCGCGGGTGGTAAGTATCATCCCGGTATACGGAACCGCCAGTCTCAGTATGGCAACAAGCTTTTTGAATTCTTCATCACTTACCGGATGCGGCGGTTTTATTGCCGCAGGTGCATTAAGTGCGGGTTCCAGCCTCGGTATCGAGATCGTATGCGGCCCCACCCCGCATGTCTTTTCAAGATTCTGGGCATGATACAAAAGCCCCAGGACCTCGAACCTGTAGTCATAAAGCCCGAATAACGCGCCCATCCCCACATCGTCAATGCCGGCCTCCTGCGCACGGTGCATTGCCGTCACCCTGTATTCATAGTTTTTCTTCGGGCCTGTCGGGTGCATCTTCTTATATGTCGCATGGTGGTACGTCTCCTGGAAAAGCAGGTATGTGCCGATCTTTGCAGCCTTTAATCTCTTGAACTCATCGACTTCCAGCGGCGCAACCTCGACATTGATGCGCCTGATTTCCCCGTTGAAATTTGTCGTTGCGTATACCGTCTCGATCGCCTCGATAAAATAGTCCAGGCTTGAGCGTGTCGGGTGTTCCCCGCAAAGCATAAGTATGCGTTTGTGGCCTTCGGCCTCGATGGCCTGAGCCTCAGCCGCTATCTCTTCCATCGTGAGCGCAACCCTCTTAAGCTCCTTGTTGGCGCGTCTGAACCCGCAGTAAAGGCAGTTGTTGGCACAGTGGTTGGCTATATAAAGGGGCGCAAAGAGTACCAGCCGGTTGCCGTATATCGATTCTTTCACATAGCGCGCAGTCATAAGTATTTCATGTACAAGCTCTTTATCCTCGGTCTGCAGAAGCACTGCCGTTTCTTCAGGAGTGAGGCCTTTCAATTCCCTGGCTTTAACAAGAACATCCTCTACCCTTCTTTTTTCAGGTCCGGCGGAAACATCCAGAACATGTTGAATCTTCTCATCATCGATAAAGTCTTTCATAAAGCACTTCCTTTTTAATTGTTCATCTTTTTTTCAAACGCCATGAGCGCTGCCGGGAATGGCTCCAGAGAACGCCTGATAACGCCCTGCAGGAATGAGATGGCCACCCCGTAATTTGTAATCGCCGCACCTGCCTGATGCGCCTTTTGTATTCTGCTCATCATTTCCCGTCTGGTCAGCATGCATCCGCCGCAGTGAATGATCAGTTTGTATTCGGAAAGATTTTCCGGATAATCCCTGCCTGCATACGCATCTGCTTTGACATCAAAGCCGAGATACTGCCTCAGCCACCTTGGAATTTTCACCCTTCCGATATCGTCTTCCAGCGCATGATGCGTACAGGCCTCTGCAATAAGGACCCTGTCGCCGGGTTTCAGCTTGTCGATTTCAGCAGCGCCCTGTGCCGCGATTGACAAGTCTCCTTTCTGTCTGGCGAAAAGAATGGAAAATGTCGTGAGCCTGATATCCCTGGGCACATCCGCAGAAACCTTCAATATCGCCTGGGAATCAGTAACGACAACATCCGGCTTTTTATTAAGCATTGCGAGCATGGCCGGGAGTTCCCGTTCCTTGACCACGAATGCAGCGGCATCATTGTCAAGCGTATCCCTAATCGTCTGCACCTGCGGCAGAATTAGCCTTCCCTTTGGCGCCTGCAGGTCAATGGGCACGACAAGTATTGCAATGCCGCCCGGATTCACAAGATCACCTATAAGCCTGGGTGGTTCAATGAAGTCATCCGGGGCGACCTCTATCAGCTGCTGTTTGATGGCATTCACATAGGCATCCCTGCCGGATGATCCGATGCTTGAAACCTCTACAACTCTAGAATTTTTTCCCCTGATATCATCCAGAAACGCCTGCGCAGGTTTGACAAGATCGTTTTTATTTATGATGACGATGACAGGTATTTTATTCTCACCGGCCTTCAAAAGAACTTCATCTTCGAATGTTGTCCATGTGTCCGGTTCCGTCACAAGCAGAATGACATCGGCCCTGTCATATATCTTACGGGTTTTATTAAGCCTCAATTGAGCAAGTTCCGAAATGTCATCGACTCCTGCCGTGTCCAGAAAAAGCACGGGTCCGAGCGGCAGGAGTTCGCAT
This sequence comes from Desulfomonilia bacterium, assembly GCA_036567785.1. Classification (NCBI taxonomy): domain Bacteria; kingdom Pseudomonadati; phylum Thermodesulfobacteriota; class Desulfomonilia; species Desulfomonilia bacterium. Next base: position 213,206 of record DATCTV010000004.1, read on the forward strand.
GCCTTCTCAACAACATCGGTTGTCGTGCCTGCAACAGGAGAGGTTATTGCATAGTCCTGACCTATAAGCATATTCATGAGGCTCGATTTTCCGACATTTGTCCTGCCGAATATTGCAATATTGAGTCTGTTGGCTTTTGGCGTTTCCTGCATTATTATGCCCTTTACTTCTTATATGGTCCCTTGCCCTTGAATCCAAGGGCCGTAAGCGAATAAGGATCAAGCGCCCTGTCAACCAGTTCTTCACCGAGCAGATCTTTCAGATAGGTCCTGAAATCCTTACCATCAGCAGCCTTATATCCATTTATTATTTCCGTCGCCTTCTCATAACCTATGTACGGCACAAGCGCCGTTATGATCATTGGGCTTGCATGGGCAATCCCGGCGCATTTTTCTGCGTCTGCCGAAATGCCTGAAACATGCCCGGCCAACATGATATCCACATTTGAGAGAATGTCCATGCTTTCGAGCAGTGCATCGGCCAGCATGGGCATGAACTCTATTATCTGGAACGTCGAGCGGTTCGCAGCTTCAGTTACGATGAGGTCGTTCGCAACAACGCGTATCCCTGCCTGAATCACCGCCTCCGCGATCACCGGATTGATCTTTCCCGGCATGGCCGATGAACCCGCCTGCATGGAAGGAAGCCTTATTTCTCCCAGCATGTTCATAAGCCTCAGATCGCCTGCGATCTTTATCAGGTTCGATGCATGAGCCTTCATGATGCCCGAAACCTCGACGAATGCGTCCGCGTTCGCGGTCTCTCCGGCTAGATTCTCGCCGCGGCTCAGTCCAAGGCCGGTGACATCCCTCAATTTTTCAATCACAAGGAATATATAGTCCTTCGGGGCGGAAATGCCGGTGCCTATAGCGGTCCCGCCGAGATTGACCACCCTGAGCCTTTCCTCGCATTTGAAAGTACGCCAGCGATCACGCCCTAATGCCTCAGAGAAGGCTGAAAACTCCATTCCCAGAGTAAGAGGAACCGCCTCCTGCATCTCGGTCCTGCCCATCTTAACGATTTCACCGAACTCCTTTTCCTTTTTCTGGAATTCTCCCTGAAGGGCCGCAATGTCCCGGCTTAGTCTTCTGAGGGCATATATCGCGGCAACCTTGACAGCGGTTGGATAGACATCGTTCGTGGACTGGTGAAGGTTAATGTCGTCTATAGGATTAACGATCGAATAGTCACCTTTTTCACCGTTCAATATCTCTATAGCCCTGTTGGCAATAACTTCATTGACGTTCATGTTCGTCGAGGTGCCGGCCCCGCCCTGCATGGCATCGAGCGGAAATTCAGAATCCCACCTGCCCGAAGCCACCTCGTCACAGGCATCTGAAATCGCCAGGGCCTTGTCCGGCTTCATCCATAACGTCTCCACGTTCGCAAGACAGCAGGCCTTTTTTACCAGCGCCAATGCATGTATCAGACCGGCATTCACCTTCCTTGGGCTCAGTGCAAAATTTCCGAGGGCCCTTTGAGTGTGTATGCCCCAATATGCCGCTACCGGAACATCAAGTTCTCCGAGAAGATCATGTTCGACCCGATACTTCTGCACACTCACACCTCCGCTCGTCAAATTAAAAGGGCTTGACCAGAATTACCAGTCAAGCCCTCTATTTTCCTTGATTCAGGTCAATGAATCAATGTTTTGAACAGCCACAGCATCCTTCATCTTCTATATGAGGTACTGCAACACCCCTCTTTACATAATGGGTATGAAGAAGATCGTGAGATTTGTGTCCGAGCGGTTCTTTGAGGAAGTTTTCATAGAGCTTCTTGACGGATTCATTTTCATGGGACTGGCGCTTCTGCTGCACCTGGCCGTCATCCTTGTAAAGGGCTCCTGCACGCAGCATTCTGATCTCGTCGTTTGTCGGAATCGGCGAACCGCCGCCGGCCACGCATCCGCCCGGGCAGGCCATTATCTCTATGAATGCATAATCCGCTTTCTTATCCCTGATGAGATCCATGATCTTCCTTGCATTTCCGAGCCCGTGGGCAACCGCTATCTTGACTTTTCCGAGAGGCCCAACTTCAACCTCGGCTTCCTTGACACCTTCAAGACCGCGAACCGGTGTAATGTCCAGACTCGGCAGGTCGTGTCCAGTAACGACTGCATATACGGTTCTCAGGGCCGCTTCCATAACACCGCCTGTCGCACCGAATATCGTACCTGCTCCTGTGTACTCGCCCATTGGCGCATCAAATTCCTCGTCCGGCAGGTTGACGAAATCTATACCAGCTTCTTTTATCATGCGGCCCAGTTCCCTGGTCGTAAGAACATAGTCCACATCACGGTATCCGCTAGAGCACATCTCGGGACGGCTTGCTTCATACTTCTTCGCGGTGCAGGGCATGATGGAAACGCTTACTATGTCTTTCGGATCTATGTTTGCGAACTGTGCATAATATGTCTTCGCAAGCGCGCCGAACATCTGCTGCGGTGATTTGCATGTAGAAAGGTGATCGAGAAGATCAGGATAGAAATGTTCGCAGAACTTTATCCAGCCCGGGCTGCACGATGTGACCATCGGCAGGGTTCCGCCTTCCTTGACCCTCTTCAGAAGCTCATTTCCTTCCTCAATAATCGTAAGGTCAGCAGTGAAGTTCGTATCGAAAACTTTGTCAAAGCCAAGTCTGCGGAGAGCGGCTATCATCTTTCCTGTTACAAGCGATCCCGGGGGCATGCCGAACTCTTCCCCAAGATTTGCACGGATTGCCGGAGCTTCCTGAACAACGACATGCTTCGTGGGATCCTGAAGAGCGGCCCATACTTTATCAACATCATCCTTTTCGTACAATGCGCCTACCGGGCATGCCATTACGCACTGGCCGCAGTTGATGCAGTTTGTTTCGCCGATAGGAAGGTTGAATGCCGGAGCAACTTCGACATGAGGTCCTCTCTTTACCGGACTCAACGCGTTGACCGACTGCACCTGTGCACATACGGTTACGCAGCGATGGCAGTGTATGCATTTTCTGTTGTCCCTGACGATCGACGGGCTTGAATCATCGATTTCAGCCTTAGTGAAATCAGGATATTCGAACCTCACCCTTCTGACATTGGCAAACTCAGCAACTTTCTGAAGTTCGCAGTTTCCATTTCTGATGCAGAAATTGCATTCGCTCGGATGATTTGAAAGCAGCAGTTCAATTATCATCTTTCTGGCGTTTCTTACTCTTGCGGAGTTCGTATGCACCACCATATTATCACTTACCGGAAACACACATGAAGCAACAAGATTGCGCATCCCTTCGACTTCGACCACGCACACCCTGCATGCACCAGGGGTATGGTTTATGTTCTGCCATGCACAAAGGGTTGGAATTGTAATGTCCGCCTTTTTTGCCGCTTCTAGAATTGTTGTTCCGGCTGGAACTTTGACCTCTTTACCGTCAATCTTCAAGGATACTTCCGACATTATAGGTGCCCCTTTCTTAATAAATTTATTGGGTGATTTCAATAGATTTGCATATTCTCAAACTAGTAGTCTGTCAATACAATATTTAGAATTATTGTTTATCAGCAATTATTTACTCTTATTCTGTTTTTATCATAAGATATTTCTTTTCATATTGCGCTATATGTCATTATCAAAAATGAATTGCTGATTTTATGAATTACCGTTCAGCATTTAAAAGCAAAAAAGGGATGGCAATTCCCTGCCATCCCTTTAAAAAATCATCAATCAATTATGACCTGTATAACCGGTTAGTTAAATATGATATTAAGGAGGACTGAAACTAATTCATCTCCCAGTTACACAGTTACCCAAACCCCTTTTTCAGGCCCAACCACATTTACCATCTTATCAGATGGTTGCATTATTGTAATACTAGCACAATAAACAAATTGTGGCAACATTATTTAAATCATATTTTTTTTATTTTAATCATTTTTTTACTATACTTAATCACGTTGCATTTCAGGTTTGATTTTTTATCATCGGAGATCAATCCTTAAATATTGATGCCAGAAAAGACAGGGTTCAGATATCACACATATAACTGACCCCTGCTCTGCAATTTCATTAACAGCTGTTTTTATTAAATAGATTTGCACGCCTCAACTATATTAACCGGTCCGAACCCATGCTTATCATAAAGATATTTTTCTGTCGCCACTTCACCGAATTTATCCGGTATGCCAAGACGCTTTACCCTGGTCGGGCATTTCTCAGAAAGCACTTCGCATACCGCTCCGCCGAGACCGCCTATTATTGTCTGATTTTCCACACTGACGACTTTCCTTGTTTTACTTGCCGAAGCAACAAGAGCAATTTCATCGAAAGGTTTTACTGACGGGTAATGCAGAACTTCCGCCATGATACCATCTGCTGCAAGCATATCTGCAGCTTTCAGCGATGATTTTGTCATATATCCGGTCGAGACAATCGTTACATCGGAACCCTCTCTTAAGATTACAGCCTTATCCGGGTTAAATACATAGTTGTCATCAAAGAGCCGGGGCTCCTTCGAACGAATGAGCTGAAGATATGTAGGCTGTTTTGTCTTGGCCATATGTTTCATTACCGCCCTCAGTTCATAGGCATCGGCTGGCGCGTATACATGCATGTTTGGCATGGCGCGCATTATCGCCATATCGGTAAAGTCCATGTGGGTTCCACCGTTTGATCCCTGCGTCAGGCCCGGAGCGGTTCCTACTATCTTTACATTGTTGTTCGCATACGCACAGCTTATATATATCTGATCATACACTCTGCGGGATGCAAAGCATGTGAAAGTAGCGGCAAACGGAATCTTGCCCTCGGATGCAAGGCCGGCAGATATGCCTATCATATTGGCCTCGGCGACTCCCACATCTATAAAGTTACCGGGATTTTTTGAAGAAACCTCGGGGAACGTTCCAGACGCCTTCCCCAGATCAGCTTCAAGGCTTATTACATCGGGGTTCTCTGCAATAAGTTCGTTAAGTGTTTTTGCGTAAACCGTACGCATTTCCATTTCATGCCAGCTCATAATCTCCCTCCTTATTCCTCGCCGTACGGCAGCCTGCACTCATATCCAAGGGCCTTGATATATTTTTCATAAGCGGTTTTGTCGCCTATCTTTATATTATGGCTCCCCACCTGCCCTTCAACTGCAGCATTGCCCATTCCCTTGATCGTATGAGCAATGATCATTGCCGGTTTTCCCTTTACAGCGATTGCCGCGGATATTTTCATGTTTATATCGTCCCAGTCATGGCCGTCCATTTCAAAAACCTCCCAGTTGAAAGCACGCCATTTATCAACAATAGGTTCCAATGTGACAACTTCATCCGTGGTACCGTCTATCTGCATTTTGTTATAATCCGTGATGGCGATAAGGTTATCGATCTTCCTGTGTCCGGCGAACATGGCGGCCTCCCAGACCTGGCCCTCATCGCTTTCACCATCACCCACTATGCAGAACACATTATGGTCTTTCCCGTCCATTTTGCCGGCAATAGCGGCGCCGAGAGCGCACGAGAGCCCCTGCCCCAAGGAACCGGCTGTAATGTCGACACCGGGTGTGCGTATCTGGTCAACATGGCTCGGCAGCCATGTCCCGTCCCGGTTTAGTGTAGTCAGCCACTGCATCGGAAAATATCCCCGGTATGCAAGTGCGGCATAAAGTACTGGGCCTGCATGACCTTTCGAGAGAATCAGCCTGTCGCGGCCGTCCCATCTTGGCTCTTTAGGGTTAACTTTCATTATGCGCCAGTACAGGCTTATTATTGTCTCGACGAGACTCAGCGCACCACCGATATGCCCTGAACCCGAACGGCATATCATATCCGTGATGACAAAGCGGAATTCCTTCGCAAGCTCATCCGCTTTCTCATTGCTCCATGATTCCAGGAGTTCTTCGTACATTTTATATCTCCTCTGCTTTTAAAAAATATGAGCCCTAGAAAATTTCTTACACCACAAATTGAATACATTGTACAGATACTGTCCAATATTCTTTTTAAAAGAATAATATCTTGACGAATCGTTGCTGATAGAGTTAATTCCATGCAGACCAAACGATATAAGCAGCAGGAAAAGAAGTACCTGATAAATCATAATTTAAGGAGATTACCCCATGTCGAAATCAGATACTCCGCTTCTGGATGAACTCGAAGAAGGCAAGTGGCCCAGTTTTGTAAAGGAAATCAAGCAGGCAGCCAAGAAAAGCCCAATGTCGGAAGACCTTCTTAAACAGCTTGAGCTCTCATACAAGGACAAAATCGGACACTGGAAGCATGGAGGTATTGTCGGCGTCAAGGGATACGGTTCAGGCGTCATCGGCAGATATACCGACCGGCCTGATCTCTTTCCCAATGTTCAGGCATTCCATACCTTAAGGGTCAATCATCCTGCCGGATGGTTCTATAAGACCGATGCACTGAGGACCCTTTGCGATATATGGGACAAGCATGGCAGCGGGCTCACGAATCTTCACGGCTCCACAGGAGACGCCATCCTGCTGGGAACAACGACCGATCACCTTCAGCCCTGTTTCAATGATCTGTCCGAAGCGGGTTTCGATCTTGGCGGTTCCGGATCGGCTCTCAGAACACCGAGCTGCTGCGTAGGACCAGGCCGCTGTGAATGGGCCTGCGTGGACAGCCTGGACCTCTGTTACAACCTGACAATGAGCTTCCAGGATGAAATCCATCGCCCCATGTTTCCATACAAGTTCAAGATCAAGATATCAGCCTGCCCTAATGACTGCGTTGCAGCCATTGCAAGGGCGGATTTTTCTGTTATCGGCACATGGAAGGGGGATATCGCCATAGATCAGACTGAAGTTGCGGCATATATCGATTCAGGACTGGATATTCAAAAGGAAGTCTGCAACCTGTGTCCGACCAGATGCATGGAATTAAAAGGCAGCACCCTCAAAATATACGATGAAGACTGCACCCGGTGCATGCACTGCATCAATGTCATGCCAAAGGCTTTGAGGCCTGGCGATGAACGGGGAGCGACGATCCTTGTAGGAGGAAAAGCCCCCATAGTCGAGGGAGCGCTCATGTCCTGGGTTCTTGTACCATTCATGAAACTGGAACCTCCCTACGATGAACTCAAGGATCTTATATTCAAGATACAGGACTGGTGGAGTGAAAACGGCAAGTCACGCGAGAGGCTGGGTGAACTGATAAAAAGACTGGGTATGCGCTCGTTCCTCAAGGCCATGGATCTTCCTGCAGCCCCGCAGATGGTCAAGGCACCGAGGACAAACCCTTATGTCTTTTTCTGGCCTGAAGACATTAAGAAGGAGGAAAAGTAATATGTCGACGGATATAGGACCCCCGGATTACAAAACCATGCTTCCGCCCGTAGTTCAGAGAAATTACGGGAAATGGCGCTACCATGAAATTCCAAGGCCAGGCGTTCTGGTCCATGTTTCAGAGTCAGGAGAGGAGCTTTACTCTGTAAGGGCAGGTTCGCCCCGTCTGCTTTCCACGGATACTATCCGTGAAATCTGCGAAATCGCCGATGCCTATTGCGACGGATACCTGCGCTTCACAAGCCGGCACAACATAGAGTTTCTCCTTTCGGATAAAAACAAGCTGGAACCACTCCTTGAGGAACTCCAAAAGAGGAACTACCCTGTCGGCGGAACAGGACATTCCATATCGAACATCGTCCATACTCAGGGCTGGGTGCATTGCCACACACCGGCCACAGATGCATCGGGCCCGGTAAAGGCGCTCATGGACGAAATTTATGATTATTTCGTAACCATGACTCTTCCCGCGCATGTAAGGATCGCGCTTGCCTGCTGCCTTAACATGTGCGGCGCCGTTCATTGTTCCGATATCGCCATTCTGGGCATACACCGCACGGTTCCCAAACCCGACAACTCGCGTGTTCCCAACATGTGTGAAATTCCGAGCACGGTTGCATCCTGCCCCACGGGCGCCATTCGCGGTGACATGAAAAACAAGACCGTCACCATCAACGAAGAAAAGTGCATGTACTGCGGAAACTGCTACACGGTCTGCCCGGCCATGCCAATCGCAGACCCCGCCAACGACGGAATATCAATCTGGGTAGGCGGCAAGGTGTCAAACGCCCGCAGCAAACCGGCATTCTCCAAACTGGCCATCCCTTACCTTCCCAACAATCCCCCCAGGTGGCCTGAAGTTGTGGATGCGGTAAAGAATATCATCGAGGTATACGCATCTCATGCAAAAAAACATGAGCGGATAGGCGAGTGGATCGAACGTGTGGGATGGGAAAGATTCTTCAGCCTTACCGGCATCCCTTTCACCGATATGCATATCGATGATTTCGATATGGCCACGGAAACATTCCATACATCCACCCAGTTTAAATGGAGGTAATGATGGCTGATGATCTGAAAGCAAAAATGGTTGAAGCCTTCCGTGAAAAGTCAAAGGGCGACAAGAAGATGTTTTACATCCGTGATGTCACAAAATGGTTTCCCGATGAAGACCGCCATGCCGTTCAGGACACTGTCAAGGCTCTTATTGATGAAGAAATCCTGAAGTACTGGTCGAGCGGGTCATCAACCTACATCGTTCTTGCCGAATATTTTTCGGAAGCATAAGCATATGACAATGAAAGCGACGCATTCCCGAATCGTCATCACCGCCTTGCGCGGAGGAGCAGGGAAAACGACGCTTTCGGCAGGCATGCTTGCAGCCTTAAAGAAAAGGGGTATCATGGCCGCCCCGTTCAAGAAGGGGCCCGACTATATAGATGCAGCATGGCTGTCTTCGGCCTCAGGTAAGGCTTGTCACAACCTGGATTCCTTTCTCATGAAGAAAGAAACCATACTGTCTTCCTTCATCAGAAATGCGGCAGGAGCTGACATGGCACTCATAGAAGGAAACAGGGGCCTTTTCGACGGGATGGACTCTCTCGGCACCCACAGCACCGCTGAACTTGCCAAACTTCTTAAAGCGCCGGTTGTCATGATTATGGATTGTGACAAGGTAACCCGCACGGCAGCAGCGATGATACTGGGATGCCGTATGCTTGATCCAGATGTAGACCTCCGCGGTATCATCCTTAATCGCGTATCGGGAAGCAGGCATGAGGGAATTCTCAGACGTACAATCGAGGAAACCTGCCGTCTGCCTGTCATTGGCGCAGTCCCCAGAATGAAGGATTTTCCGTTTCCTCAAAGGAATCTGGGTCTGACACCTCCGCAGGAACATTCGCATATGATGCATGCCCTTGATATGGCTGCCGGCGTGGCCGAAAAATACATTGATCTGGACATGATTATCTCGACTGCATCTCAGGCTTCAGGCACCATCGAAGCAGACATGCCTGCCGTCTGCCCGATCAATCAGACAGGAGCGACAATCGGCGTCTTAAGAGATTCCGCCTTCCAGTTCTATTACCCCGAGAACCTGGAAGCACTTAACGACAGGGGCGTTAAAGTGATCGACATAAGCCCTATCAGCGATACAGACCTGCCGGATATTAACCTTCTTTATATCGGCGGAGGTTTTCCCGAAACACACGCTGAAGCACTTTCAAAAAATACCGCCTTCAGGGCATCCCTTCGCGAAGCAGCCGAAAAAGGCCTCCCCGTCTATGCCGAGTGCGGAGGTTTGATGTACCTCGGAGAAAAGCTCTTGATCGGAAGCAGAGAATATCCCATGGCCGGCGCCCTGCCCGTATCTTTTGCCATGGTTGATAAACCCCAGGGACACGGATACACGGATATTGAAGTCGTGGCGGAAAACCCCTACTTTCAGACAGGCACCAATATCAGAGGCCATGAGTTTCATCATTCGAAGATAGTTTCCTTAGATGAAAGACAAATCCGTTTTGCCTTCAGGATGAATCGCGGAACCGGCATCGACGGTATTCGGGACGGCCTGTGCAAAAAACAGATTCTTGCAAGCTATACGCATATCCATGCCTTGGGAACACCGCAATGGGCTGAGACGCTTGCTTTAAGGGCTCAGGAACACAGAGATCAGAAGGAAAAGAGGTCGGATCCTGATTTAAACAGGCACCGTATGAAAACCGGACATATTTACAGATTCACAGCCTCAAGACCCATACAACAATAAACATAAAAAGGAGATAAACAACATGCCGACAATCGAACTAGCTGGAAAAACTTATGAAGTTGACGAAGACGGATTCCTTCAGGAACTTGATAAATGGAACGAGGAATTCGCGCAGGCCTATGCAAGCACGGAAGAGATCGAAGGGACATTGACTGAAGAACACTGGAAGATTATCAATTATCTGAGGGATTACTTCCAGAAATTCGGCATAGCCCCAATGATCCGCAAGGTCTGCAAGGACAATGGCATCGACACCAAGAGGCTGTATGAACTCTTCCCCACCGGACCAGCCAAAGGGGCATGCAAACTGGCCGGTCTTTCGAAGCCTACAGGTTGCGTTTAACAAAAATTTTAACCAGAAATAAAGGAGATTGAATCCAATCTCCTTTATTTCCTTTGACCTTATAATAACAGCACTTAAGAAAATGCGGGGTACGAAAAACTTCTTATGGGATTTTATTTATTAACATATGCATGCGCGACAGTATTCCTGATCGCAGCAGTTTGTCGCGTGGTAAGACTGTCATCCCTGCCTGTCCATGTCCGCTGGGAAGTGTATCCTGTACAGCATGAGACCGCATCCAGGGTATATTATGGCGGTTCCTATATGGAAGAATCAGACTGGTGGGAAAAGAAGCAAAAGCGTTCGTTATTCAATGAATTCAAATATATGGCGGTAGAGATATTGTTCATCCGAGGTTTATTTAAGGAAAACAGAACCCTCTGGCTGGTATCTTTTCCATTTCATTTCGGTCTTTATCTTATGGTCGCTGCTTTTCTTCTGCTGATGCTTAATGCGGTTCTGGCCCTATTTGTTGAAGGCAGCATCTTCATCAAGCCCTTAGACACCCTTATCATAATTGCCGGATGGTCCGGTATTGTACTGGGTAATATCGGCTGCGCAGGGCTTTTATACAGGCGTTTATCCGATCCCGAACTCAGAAACTATTCATCTTTTACAGACTATTTCAATATCATGTTCATTTTTATTTTTTTTCTGTCCGCTCTGATAAGCATTCTTGCAGGTGACCCATTTTTTGAAGGAGCAAAGGCGTATGCAACAGGCCTTATCACCATGGGAAGTTCGTTTAACGGGTATGTTCCGGGTAGCAGCATTTCCGGGACTGTTTCCATTATTTCGGCATCCCTTCTTGCCGTCTATATTCCCTTAACTCATATGTCTCACATGTTCATGAAATATTTTCTTTACCACAGTGTTAAATGGGACGACGCCCCCAACCTGAAGGGAGGACCTGTCGAAAAGGCCATTATAAAAAATCTAAAACTCAAACCGACATGGAAGGCATCTCATATCGGGGCCGACGGCAGAAAATCATGGCTCGATATCGCTTCAGAAGCCCCTGAGGAAAAATCATGAAACCCTCAGATATCAGCAGGAAATCCGAATGTCTTTGCCATGTGGAACCGGCCGATCTGACACCGCTTCCATTTCCATATGAAGACTATAACGACAGGACAATAACGGCGCTGAAACCCGATAAAATCAAAAGCATCGAATCATCGCTAGATGATACGGTGGCTGTCGGCATACCGAAACCGGCAGGAGAGGAAGAAGAGAAAGCGTTTGTCGAAAGGTTCCTTGCCGGTCTGAAAAAACTTTTCGAGAAGGAGAACAACTGGACATTTCTCCAGCCTCTGATTCTATCAATGGAGCACTGCGCAAAATGCCAGACCTGTTCGCAGGCCTGCCCTGTATATGAGATGAGCGGCGGAAAGGACATCTACCGCCCCATTTTCCGCGCCGAAGTCCTTCGCCGGATATACAGAAAATATATAAAACCAGGCGGTAAAATAAGCGCCAGACTGACAGGTGATATCGACCTCAACTGGACGACAATAGCCCGTCTCGCAGAACTCTCCTACCGCTGTACGCTGTGCAGACGCTGCGCGACAGTCTGCCCTGTCGGCGTTGATAACGGACTCATCAATCACGAAATACGCAAACTGTTTTCCCAGGAAATGGGCATAGCCCCCAAAGAGATCCATGACAAGGGATCAGTACTGCAGTTGAGCAAGGGGTCTTCGACAGGAATGATTCCTCTCGCAGCCAGGGACAGTGTGGAATTCATCGAAGAAGAAATGGAAGAGATCACCGGTTGTAAAGTCAACATCCCATGGGATGTTGAAGGAGCGGACATCCTGCTGCTCCATAATGCCGGGGAAATGCTTGCCTGGCCGGAAAATGTAGGTGCCTTCGCAATCATCTTCCAGGCTGCAGGAATTTCTTGGACGCTTTCTTCCGAAGCTGTCGGCTACGATGCCGTCAACTACGGGCTTTGGTACGACGATGTCCAGTTTTCCCGCGTGGCTGTCAGACACGCCGATATAGCCAGAAGGCTCAGGGTAAAAAAGATCGTCATGGGCGAATGCGGACATGCACACAAAGCGCTTACGGTCATCGCAGACAGGCTCCTGACCGGAGATCTCAACATTCCCCGGGAATCCGCAATGGTGACGCTGGATAATATCATTTCAAGCGGGAAGCTCAAGCTCGACCCGATGCGTAATAATTTCCCGGTCACACTGCATGACCCCTGCAATATCGTGCGTTCGATGGGAATAGTCGAGCCTCAGAGACGCATACTGAGAAAGATCGCCCCGCTGTTCAGGGAAATGACTCCTCATGGAGTCGATAATTACTGTTGCGGCGGCGGCTCAGGATTCGCAATAATGTCTGGATATAATTTCTCCGAATGGCGGACTCTTCTAAGCTCGCGCAAAAAATTCCTGCAGATACTTGATGCCTTCAGCGGCGAACCTGAAGATATGCCCAAATACGTATGCGCGCCGTGCTCGAACTGCAAGGGTTCGATCAGGGATATAATTTCTTATTATGATGCGGAAGAACGAAGCCGAATATATTACGGCGGGCTTGTAGAACTGATAGTCAATGCCATGACCGATATGAAAAAGCCCATTATAAGCTTCGGTGGGGAACCGTCATGGGCATAAGAAGTCTCATTATATCTTTCATCTTTATCATATCACTGCTTAGTGCAGGGTACGCACTGGGTACCTTTGCTCCCTGGCTGACGGCTTCATTAATATTCTATGCGGCTTTTGCAGTTTTCTTCGCTGGTTTTATTTACAGAGTGATAAAGTGGGCTCTGATACCGGTTCCATTTCGGATACCGGTAACCTGCTCCCAGCAAAAGTCTCTGGACTGGATCAATGCCAGCCCGATTGAAAATCCATCAGGAAAAACAGGCGTCTTTTTAAGGATGGCCTCGGAAATTATTCTATTCCGGTCTCTGTTCAGAAACTCACATACCAGAATGTATGAAGACAGGCCGGTTTATGGAAAGGATACGGCCCTTTGGCTGTTCGGACTTCTCTTTCACGCTTCAATGCTGATAATCGTAATAAGACATCTGAGGTTCTTCATCGAACCTGTTCCTGCTGTTATCAATAAACTTTCCGCCTGGGACGGCATGTTCGAACTGGGCGTTCCGACCATTTATCTCTCGGACATCATTTTTACAGTCTCGGCAATATACCTGTTCATGCGCCGCGCCGCAGTTTCAAGGCTGCGGTATATATCGCTCGTACAGGATTACATTCCTCTACTGCTTATAATAAGTGTAGCTGGTACGGGAATTCTTATGCGCCACATCTACAAGGTCGACCTCCTGAAGGTGAAAGAGCTTGCCACGGGATGGATTTCCTTCTCAATGGCGCTGCCAGAAGGAATAGGTTTGCTCTTTTTCGTCCATCTGTTCTGCGTCTGCGCGCTTCTCTTATGGTTCCCCTTGAGCAAGCTCATGCACATGGGCGGGGTTTTCCTGAGCCCGACGCGCAATCTTGCCAACAGCAACAGGGCAATAAGGCATATCAACCCGTGGAATGCGCCTGTCAAGGCCCACACGTACGAAGAGTATGAGGACGAATTCCGCGAGAAGATGAAATCGGCCGGACTGCCGGTAGAGAAGGAGTAGACGTGTCGTTCGCCAAAATACCCAAACCGGATGAACTTATTCGTGTCAAGTATGACATGCCTGGAAAATCCTGGATGAACACTCCCGTCGATTTCAGGCCGGGAACATGGAGCCATGCAGGTGCGGCAAAGAATCTCACGGCACTTGATCTTCCCAATCCCAGAGCATGGCAGCCTTCGGACGAAGACTGGAAGCTCCCTGAAAACTGGCAGGCAATAATCCTTGCAGGCATGAAGGAACGGCTTGAAAAGTACAGGTCATTCAGACTGTTCATGGATATATGTGTTCGATGCGGCGCGTGCGCAGATAAGTGCCATTTCTATATCGGCACCGGCGACCCGAAGAATATGCCGGTGCTTAGGGCGGAACTCATCCGTTCTGTTTACCGGCGTTATTTTACAACACCTGGAAGGATCTTCGGGAAACTGGCCGGTGCGCGTGATCTCACATTAGACGTACTAAAGGAGTGGTTCTACTATTTTTACCAGTGCACGGAGTGCCGCCGCTGCGCCGTATTCTGCCCATACGGAATAGACCAGGCCGAAATCACCATGATAGGCAGGGAACTTCTCAATCTGGTGGGCTGCAACATCAACTGGGTCGTGGAACCTGCGGCAAACTGCTTCAGGACGGGGAACCATCTCGGCATACAGCCGGGCGGCATGAAGGATATGCTCGAATTCCTGACCGATGACATAGAAGAAAGGACAGGCGTGCGCGTGGAAGTTCCTCTTAATAAAAAAGGCGCCGAAATCCTTTTTATAACACCATCTGCAGACTATTTCGCCGACCCGGGCACATATACATGCATGGGATATCTGATGCTATTTCATGAGCTGGGCCTCGACTACACCATGAGCACATACGCCTCCGAAGGTGGAAATTTCGGCCTCTTCAACTCACATGAAATGATTAAAAGGCTTAACGCCAAGATGTATGCCGAAGCAAGACGTCTGGGAGTCAAATGGATAATAGGTGGCGAGTGCGGCCACATGTGGCGCGTGGTGAACCAGTACATGGACACAATGAACGGGCCGGCTGATTTTCTTGAAGTACCTGTTTCCCCCGTAACAGGGACTCGCTTCGAAAACGCCCGCTCCACTAAGATGGTTCACATTTGCGAATTCACCGCCGATGTTATCAGAAACGGCAAGATCAGACTCGATCCTTCAAGAAATGACCATCTGAGGATTACATTCCATGACTCCTGCAATCCGGCACGCGCCATGGGCTTATTCGATGAGCCGCGCTATATCATCAATAATACCTGCAATTATTTTTTTGAAATGCGCGAAGATGCAATAAGGGAAAAGACATTCTGCTGCGGTGCGGGAGCCGGGCTGGGAAACGATGAGAACATGGAGATGAGGATGAGGGGCGGCATGCCGCGCGCCATGGCAGTAAAGGAAGTTCATGAAAAATATGGCGTTAACCGCCTGGCCTGCATATGCGCAGTTGACCGCGCCACACTGCCGCCTCTGATGGAATACTGGGTTCCCGATGTCTCTGTGATGGGAGTCCATGAACTGCTGGGCAATGCCCTTGTCATGAAAGGCGAGAATGAACGGCCTACCGACCTCAGGGGATATCCGATAAAGGAGACGGGGACTCCATGAAGATCAAACCGGGAACAATCATGGGCGTCTGCACAGGATTAGCCGTATTCATACTCATTGCGGCCTTTCCATTCTGGTACGGAGGGTTAAAACCCAAGGCCGCCCCGGATATCGATCTCAACACACCTGAGATAAACGCGTTGACCGAAAAGCAGTGCGTGACTTCCACCGAATACATGAAGACCGAGCACATGAAGCTGCTTAATCAGTGGCGCAACGATGTTGTTCGCAACGGCAGCCGCACTTACATAGCACCAGACGGACGGCAATTCGATAAAAGCCTCACCAGGACCTGCCTTGCCTGCCATTCCAACAAGGAACAGTTCTGCACACGGTGTCACAATTATTCCGGGGCAAATCCCAGGTGTTGGGACTGCCATTCTGAAACGGCTTCCGCAG
Source organism: Desulfomonilia bacterium (assembly GCA_036567785.1). Lineage (NCBI taxonomy): Bacteria > Pseudomonadati > Thermodesulfobacteriota > Desulfomonilia > Desulfomonilia bacterium. The sequence continues at coordinate 229,210 of DATCTV010000004.1, forward strand.
CTGCGAGAAAGGCGATAATACTCAAGGAAAAGGTGAACCTACATGGTGGACATTAACCGCAGACTACTTTTGAAGGCCGCTGGAATATCCGCTTTCGGCACAATCTTTCCATCTGTGGGATATCTGATCTCTGCCCATGCTCAGGAAGTCATATCGAAGAATACCGCGCCGTCTGCAAAAAGGTGGGCAATGCTGATGGACATCTCGAAGTGTCCGGCCGGATGCAGAGACTGCATCGATGCCTGCCACGGCATTCACAATGTTCCCTTAATCAACGAACCCGGACAGGAAATAAGATGGATACAGAAGGTGCCGTTCTCAAACGCATTTCCATCCCAGGAAAACCCCTACTCGGACATATCGCTCAAGAAAAGGGAACCCGTAATCATGTGCAATCACTGCAGCAATCCTCCCTGCGTCCGGGTCTGCCCGACCCAGGCTACGTTCAAACGCAAGGACGGCATAGTCATGATGGACTACCACAGGTGCATCGGCTGCCGGTTCTGCATAGCGGCCTGTCCTTACGGCGCAAGGAGCATGAATTTCAGGAATCCCCGGCCCTATATAGGAAGCATTAACCCGGACTTTCCTACAAGGACCAAGGGCGTGGTCGAAAAATGCAACTTCTGCGAGGAACGGCTTGCAGTGGGTCTTCCCCCGGCATGTGTCGCCGCATGCAGGCACAAGGCCCTCATATTCGGAGACCTGCTGGCAGGGGAATCGGAAATACGGACGATCCTCAGGAACAATAACGCGTTCAGACGCAGACCCGAACTTGGAACCGAACCGCATGTATTCTACACAGGATGAAAAGCGAGCAAGACATGACAGGCCACATGGATAAAAACAAGATTACAGGACGCATCTGGCTTTGTTTCCTGATCGCTGTAATTGCGATCGGAGTGTTCTTCTACCTGCGCCAGTTGAGCATGGGCTTAAGCATCACTGGCATGAATCAGAACATAACATGGGGTCTCTATATCTCCCAGTTCACATTTCTTGTCGGCATTGCCGCTTCAGCGGTAATGCTCATACTTCCTTACTATCTTCATAACTACAAAGTTTTCGGCCGGATTACGCTGTTAGGAGAGTTCCTTGCAGTTTCTGCCGTCATCATGTCCGTTACATTCGTACTCGTTGATCTCGGACAACCGGGCCGGGCCTTCAACATGATACTTCACCCTTCTCCCAAATCCATCCTCTTCTGGGACATGGTCGTACTTTCGGGATACCTGCTTATCAACCTCGTCATAGGCTGGGTCGTGATAGAGAGCGAAAGACAGGGTGTGGCGTCGCCAGCCTGGGTAAAGCCTCTCATATACCTGTCCATTCCATGGGCTATAAGCATTCATACCGTGACGGCATTTATCTATGCCGGTCTGCCGGGAAGGACATTCTGGCTCACGGCTGTCATGGCCCCGAGGTTTCTTGCATCGGCGTTCGCATCAGGACCTGCGCTACTTGTTCTTCTGTGTCTTATTCTCCGCAGATTTACATCATTCGACGCAGGAAAAGAACCACTTCAGACGCTTGCAAAAATTATCGCCTATGCCCTGGCAACGAGCATCTTTTTCGTACTGGTGGAAATCTTCACTGCATTCTACAGCGGCATTCCTTCACACAAAGAGCATTTCCAGTATCTTTTCACAGGCCTTGAAGGCCATACAACCCTTGTTCCCTGGATGTGGGCTTCAACTGTCCTGGCATTTGCCGCCCTTATTCTTCTAATCATACCGGCTGCGCGAAAAAACGAAAAATGGCTCACAGCTGCATGTATTGCAGTATTCATATCGCTTTGGATCGAAAAAGGCCTGGGTCTTGTCATCCCTGGATTCATTCCATCACCAATCGGAAGAATCGGCACATACATACCGACCGGACCGGAAATCGCCATAACACTGGGCGTATGGGCAGCAGGATTTCTTGTTCTGACTCTTTTTTACCGTTTGTTCGTTTCAGTCAGGGCGCAAAGCTCGTCTGCGGTTCAAAGGACGGAATAACAAGGAATGCACACGATGAAAATCCTTACCATGAACTGCGGCAGCTCATCGATCAAATTCAAGATTTTTTCGATGCCTGAAGGCACTGTCATTGCAAAGGGACAGGCCGACCGCATAGGTCTGGATGACTCAAGAATTCAATGGGAAGGCAAAGGAATCACACCCTGCATCGTCAGACAAGAGCTCTCCAGCCACAAAAAAGCGCTTGAGATGCTGCTTGGACTTAACCCGGCAGGAAATGAAAAATCTCCGGTAAATATTTGCGATATAACGGCGGTAGGGCATCGTTTTGTTCATGGCGGGGAGTTTTTCCGGTCTTCCGTGGCCGTAAACCCTTCCGTGCGCAGAACGCTTGAAGTCTGCAGGAACCTTGCTCCGCTGCACAATCCACATAATCTGACCGGCATCGACGTATGCACGGCCCTTATCCCGGAAGTGCCGCAGATTGCGGTTTTCGACACGGCCTTCCATCAGAGCATGCCCGATTATGCATACACCTATGCCATTCCTTTCAGGTATTACGAGGAAAACCGCATCAGAAAATACGGATTTCACGGAACCTCACACAGATATGTTGCGGAACGTGCAGCTGAAATTATCGGTAAAGACATAAAAAATCTCAGAATAATAACCGCGCACCTGGGCAATGGATCAAGCCTGTGCGCCATCGGAAATGGAAAATCCTGTGACACCTCGATGGGTTTCACGCCTCTTTCAGGCATTGTCATGGGTACCCGGTGCGGCGACATCGATCCAGCACTGATTGCATATCTTATTGATGATCTGAACATCCCTGTTCATGAAGCAATGCGAATACTCAATCATGAAAGCGGAGTCCTGGGCATATCAGGCCTTTCTTCGGATTTCAGGGATCTTTTTTCAGCTGCCGGGAATGGGCATGAACGGGCGGCTCTCGCGCTTAACGTGTTCGCATACAGTACAGCAAAGGGGATCGGGTCTCTCATCCCTGCCATTAACGGCCTTGATGTACTTGTTTTCACCGCGGGCATCGGTGAAAATTCTCCCCGTATGCGACAGATGATCTGTGACTATCTTTCATGGCTGGGCATCAGTCTTGACCATGAGAAAAATGTGTCCGGTATACTTGAAAATGACATTTCTCTCGGGGGCTCTCCTGTAAGTGTTCTGGTCATACCTACCGACGAGGAAAAGATTATTGCAGTTGAAACAATGAATATTCTTAAAAACAGTGGACAGCCTGAATTGGAGGAAAGCCCGGAGGAAAGTTTTCTGAAATAAACGAATGAAAAATAAAAATCTAAAGATAGGAGGAATATTATGAAGAAAGTCAAGATGACTCCAAGCGAAGCAATCGTAGAAACGCTTCTGGCTGAAGGCGTTGATCATGTGTGCGGCATTGTGGGATCAGCCTTTATGGACATGCTGGATCTTTTCCCGGCAGCAGGAATAAAATTCTATCCCGTACGTCATGAACAGAGCGCAGTGCATATGGAAGACGCCTATTCCCGGATCACCGGACGGGCAGGCGTCGCAACAGGCCAGAACGGGCCCGGCATAACAAACATGGTTACATCTGTGGCCGCAGCGAACATGGGCCACACGCCCCTTGTGGTCATCTCTCCATCGGCAGGAACACCTACAATCGGCTGGGACGGCTTTCAGGAATGCGATCAGGTCTCCGTATTCAAGGCCATAACAAAAGCGACAGTACGAGTACCTCATCCCAAAAGGGCCGCTGACTGTCTGCGCACTGCCTTCAGGATCGCATATGCCGAGAGGGGTCCGGTGCTGTATGACATCCCCAGGGATTATTTTTACGGCGAACTTGAAGAAACCATTTTAAAGCCTTCCCAGTATCGCGTTGACGCGCGCGGGTGCGGTTCCATCGAAAGCCTGGACAAGGCGGCACAGCTCCTTTCAAAGGCGAAAAACCCGGTAATCGTTTCAGGCCGCGGCGTGGTCGACTCCAACGGACTTGACGTAATCAAGGCTATTGCCGAACACCTCACTGCGCCTGTTGCGGTCACCTATCTTCATAACGACGCCTTCTACGGCAATCACCCCCTGTTCCTGGGTTCGATAGGCTATATGGGATCAAAGGCCGCAATGAAAACTCTTTCCAAGGCTGATGTAGTACTTGCAGTCGGAACGCGCCTTTCGGTTTTCGGGACCCTGCCGCAGTATGACATCAACTATTTCCCGGATGCCGCCAAAATCATTCAGATCGACATCAATCCACGGCATATAGCACGCACCCATCCCATTGAAGTCGGCATAATCGGCGATGCCAGGGAAGCAAGCTCTGAAATTCTCAAACGCCTCAAGACCTTGAGCAAGGGACGAAAACCTGACACCAAAAGGCTTGCCGCAATAGCAAAAGAAAAAGAGATTTGGGAAAAGGAGATCGTAAAGCTGGCAATGGTCAAGGGAAACCCGATCAATCCGAGAAGGGTCCTGCTCGAGATATCCAAGGCGCTTCCAAAAGACTGCATCGTCACGACCGATATTGGTAACGTATCTTCAACGGCCAACAGCTATCTCAAATTCAACGGAGGCCGCCAGCATATTGCGGCGCTTACCTTCGGCAACACAGGATTCGCCTACCCTGCCGCACTGGGCGCACAGATTGCAAAACCGAAATCGCCGGTCATAGCCATAATCGGGGACGGGGCCTGGGGTATGAGCCTTCACGAGGTCAGTACGGCAGTAGAGCACAACCTACCGGTTGTTGCATGCGTATTCAGGAACATGTGGTGGGGTGCTGAGGCAAAGAACCAGATAGACTTTTATAACAACCGTTTCGTGGGGGTTGACATCCCCAACCCGAAGAGCTTCGCGCCCGTCGCTCAGGCCATGGGTGCACAGGGCGTGAGTGTGGAACGTGCCGAAGATATCAGGGAAGCCTTCCTTTCATGCATTAAAAGCCGTAAACCTACGGTCCTCGAGTTTGTGGTCGACGGCACACAACTCGCTCCGCCGTTCAGAAAGGACGCCCTGGCATTGCCTACAAGGTTCCTTAAAAAATACGACTATCTGGATTACAGAAACTGGGATTGATGATCGGGACAGGCATCTGTCCTGCCGGTTATAAAACAGAAAGCCGCTTCCTGGATAATGCAGGAAGCGGCTTTCGCGTATGCACCCGAAAATCCGGTTATTCTTCTGCCACGGCTTTCAATATGCCAGGCTCGTCCGTCATTATGGCTTCGACTTTCTTTACATTTTTGAGTGAACGCATTGTTGCAGCATCGTTTATTGTCCATGCATGTACCTTGAGCCCCAGATAACGGGCCTTGAGCATGAATACATCGTTTATTACCGTCACATTCAGATTATTCAGAGTCAATTCAAAGGGCACCTGAAGCACCCTTGCTGGCGGATCGTATTTCGAGGCAAGCATGACGGAAAGCGGGGTAAGGAAAAAGTTTATTATCTCAGCCTGGCTGAAGGATGTGATTATGTCATCGCCTCTCAATGCAATCTCGTTCCTGACATCATTAAGGGCCTTCTGGTCAAAGGATTCTATTATTACACGGTTCTTGATTCCATGGGCCTCAATCATATCGATCAGCTTTTCCGAAACGCCGGCATCGAGCTGCTTTATCTCGATTACACCCACTGCATTCTGAATTGCAGGCTCATCAAGCACCTCATCGAGGGTCGGGATCTTTATACCCTTTCCCCGGTAAGGATATGTTGCTCCACCATCTGTCGTGAACCGGTAACCGGCATCTAGCTCCTTGACTTCGGCCAGCGTCATGTCATTGATGCTCCCGGTTCCGTTTGTACACCTGTCAACCCTTGTGTCATGAGAGATTACGACATAGCCGTCTTTGGTGACTTGCAGATCAAGCTCATATCCGTCGGCGCCGGCAGCCATGCCGTTACGGAATGCTTCAAGCGTGTTTTCCGGCATAAGCGCAGCCCCGCCCCTGTGGGCAATATTCAAAAAACCCGTATCATTTCTAAGGTAAACATTTGAAACCCTGTCTCCTTCGGCAATATCAGCCATCACCTGCGACCAGTCCCATGCTATGCTGTCAGGGGTGATGAAACCGAATCCCTGTGTATCAAGGTCCTTCATCGGATTCAGGAAATAATTCACCTTGAACGGGATATAGAAAATCCGATTGTCTATAGCGCCGTATCCGTCCTCATGAGGAGTGTCTCCGACCATTGCCAGGACTTTGTCCCCGCCATAGAGTTTCTTGATGACGCACAGCGCTGCATCCTTGAACTTAAAAGTTTCATCATACGGCATGTCGTCCTTGACGAATATCAGTATTTTTCTGGAAGCGGCAGGCTCAAAGTGGTTTATCATCTGCTGCCGGCAAAGGGCCCTTGCCTCCTTTGGCATGCCTGACACGATTACAAAGTCTTTTCCTTCATCGAGCAACTCTTTGATGGAAGGAACGACATACTGGTCGATAAGCGGCCAGTTTCCCTTAGTTAAGTTGAAAAGGTTTACCACATCGGGAATGCTGTTAAGCCCGCCTGTGGCATGAATTGTGTTGTCATGATCTGATATTACCACCTGAGGGTTGGCCATAGAAATCCTGTCGATGTTCGGGTTCATGCATGGAGAATTCTGATTGGCCAGTACCCTTACAAGGCCCATGCTGTCCGAAACGGTCCTGCCTCCGGAGAAAAGCACGTCCGCCCTGAGCTGAAGATCGAAGGGTGCTGCGCACAGAGGAAAAGCCGAAAGCCACTTTCTGAGACCGCCAAGCGAGGCCTTCCCATTGCCGTCGGTTTCGACAGGCCCGTCTCCGAGCATTACCCATGCATCATCGCCCGACCCAAGCGGCCTTGCATAGAACTGCACCTGCATGCCGCTGAGCTTCTTTCCCAGTATGAACTTGAGGAACGACTGCTTGTCCTTCTGCTCGATCTGATAGACCGTGGCATTAGGAACGATTTCCGGCTCGAGGACATCACCATTGCTTGTAATTCCATCGGAAACGACTATTTCAGTATTCTCAGGGGTCGGCAGACAGCCGGAGACAATTATGATTATTGACAGGCTCAGATATACTATCAGTCTCTTCACAAATCCTCCTCAAAAATAAAGTGTACAGAAATGTTTCATATAAATACCACATACCGGGTTCTTAATACAGCCGTTCTTTAACGGAGGGATATGAGGATTGAGAAATTAACGCCGGACTTCATTGATTTGAAGTCCGGCTTGATTTTCGAACTATCTATTTTTCAACTTCTGCATCTGCAATGAGGAGGGCCTTGTCAAATACGTCAATTGCAAAGTCTATCTGCTCTTTCGTCACACAAAGAGGAGGAGCCAGCATAAGCACGCTTGCAATTCCGGGCAGGCAGTAAACGCCGTTCTTCATGGCTTCAGCAAGCACCCTGACCTTTGCCGTTGGAGGCCTTAATCCTTCTATGTAAGGATCATGCATGGGTTCCTTTGTCTTTCTGTTTCTGACAAGTTCCACTCCGACAAACAGTCCTTTGCCGCGTACATCACCGATGCACGGGTGTTTATCCATAAGTTCCCTGGCCTTTTCGAGCAGGTAATCACCCAGTTTTGCAGAATTCTCAATCAGGTTGTCTTCCCTGTATGCCTCAATGGTCGCAACGCCTGCGGCCATTGCAAGCGCATGTCCGCTGTAGGTATGCCCGTGTATGTATGGAATTTCATCGATAAGAGCTGCCACCTTTTTATTTACACTGGTCGTGCCCAGGGGAATATAACCCGAAGTCACTCCCTTGGCTGTACAGATGATATCGGGATCAACGCCCCAGTGTTCGATTGCAAACCACTTTCCTGTGCGTCCCCAGCCTGCCATTACCTCGTCATCGATCAAAAGAATGTCGTATTTGTTACATATCTCTCTTACCTTCTGCCAATAGCCGTCCGGAGGTACGATTATTCCGTTTGAACCTATAACCGGCTCGCCGATGAACGCCGCGACCCTCTTTGCGCCGCCCTCGAATCGTATTACATCTTCAACATGCTTTGCACACTGGACATCACAGTTGGGATATGTTGCGCCGAACGGGCAGCGATAGCAGTAAGGGTCCAGACAGTGGACAGTGCCAGGAATCGCCGGCTCGGCAGCCCAGTTTCTGAAATCGTTTGAGAGCCCCATGGCCCCGTATGTCGAACCATGATAGCTCCTGAAGCGGGAGATAATCTTCTGTCTTCCCGTAACCAGTCTGGCTATCTTTATCGCACCTTCATTGGCCTCTGACCCGCTTGCGCAAAAGTATGTCTTTGTTATGTCACCAGGAGTCAGTTCGGCTATAAGTTTCGCAAGTTTTGCCTTCGGTTCCGTAGCAAACGATACCGATATCGCCTGCAGCTTCTCTGCCTGCTTCAGCACTGCTTCCTTGACACGGTCATCCGAATGGCCCAGGTTGCTGAATACGAACATAGAGCTGAAATCTATGTACTTCTTGCCGTCAGTATCCCAGAAACAGCAGCCCTTGGCCTTATCGACAACAATCGGATTGACATCCTTCTGAGCCGCCCAGGGATATAGGACATGGTCCTTCTCATATTGCCGTATAGTTGCAGCATCAAGTGTGGTGGAATCTTTTTTCATCTAAGCATCAACCTCCTGTATTTATTTTCTTCCGCGTTTTTTATGCCATTCTAAACAGCAGTATCAAGATTTTTCTGTCGAAATTTCTGCAGCGGTTCACACCATGCCGCCGGTTGCCATCAATGATCCGATTGAGGGTCTGTTCAAAAAGCTGAACAAATGATTTGATCCCGTCTTAAGAAAATTCGGCCTCATGGTGTGATGTGCCTGAATGTTTCTCATACACCTCACTTCTTGAATCTCCTCAATATCTTCAGAACAATCGGCATTGCACGATCAAGAAGTTTCGATCCGGACGGATCCGCCTCAAACGACGGCATCTTGCATTCCGGCCCGTAGAGGTTTTCCATCATTTTCATCACCTCATTTTGAATAAGGCCTTTAAACGGCACATTTGCAATCATCCCGTACATGGCGGCATTGCCTTTAACAGCAAGACCAGGGTTTGATCGAACGGTTTCCACGGCTTCACGGATGTCTTTCAAATAGTCATCCGCTATCATTGCATGTCTCGGTATAACCATGCAGTGAAGGGCATCGGGATTCTGAAGCCTGTCAACCAGCCAGCCCTTTGCCTCAAGCTGGTCACCGACAGCGAATATATCCACAGCCCTGTCTGTTGACGTATAGGCGAAAACACTCATTGCCGGTTTACCAAGCACCTTTAGCCCGGGAATTTCCTCTATGCCTTTTTTAAGCTTTTCAGTCGTTCCCATAATTGCCGCGGCAATCTCCTTATAGCCGCTTACACCAAAGACATTCATTGCAGCCCAGGCAGCGGCAATCGCTCCCCCAGGCCTCGTTCCCAGCATGGCAGGAGATGCGAAAACACCTCCCGGCCAGTCAGTTTTTACGAAGAACTGGTGCTTAAGGTAATTCATATTCTTGTACAGCAGCACAGACGCCCCTTTTGCGCTGAAGCCGTATTTGTGTATGTCTGCCGATATTGATGTAACCCCTGGGACCCTGAAGTCGAAGGGATCGACATTAAAGCCGTTCTTTTCAATGAAAGGAAGCAGAAACCCTCCGACACATGAATCAACATGAAGAGGAAGGTCATGTTCGATTGCCAGTCTGCCAAGTTCCGTTACAGGGTCTATCACTCCATGCGGATAAGAAGGCGCGGAACATACGATCATTATGGTGTTCCGGTTGATGAGCTTTCTGACGGCATTTACATCCACCCTGTTATCGGCGCAGAGTGGCACATAATGGATCTTAACGCCAAAATACTTTGCCGCCTTGGACCATGCGACATGAATCGATCTCGGTGCGATCATTTCCGGCCTGAAAGGAAGACGTCTCTTCGATTTGGCAAGTTCCCTGTAGGTTACAACAGGGAGAAGGCAGCTTTCCGTACCGCCGGATGTCATTACACCCACTGTATTGTCATCTCCGCCAAGAAGCCCGGCAGACATCCTGACAATTTCCGACTCCATGCGTTTGAGGCTCTTGAAAGCCATCGGATTGAGCGCATTTTCGCTGAAATACATGCCATAGGCTTCTTTCAGAAAATTCGTATGGTCTTCGCTGAGGTAATAAACAAGACTCCAGGTCTTGCTGTCATGATAGTTGGCATCATCTGAATTGAATGACCTGAGCATTTCAAGCACTTTCGAGCGCTCGATACCCTGTTCCGGAATCCTGTTCATTTAATCCCCCTAACGCCATTTCAGGCTGTTTTTATATAAGTTTTTATTTTGGATTAATTCATGAAACACATAGCCCCGAATCGATCAGGGCCAAATCCTTCAATAACCTGTACAATATGCGCTATATGCTTGATTCAAGTCAAATATTTTATCCGGCAAATACTCTATATTTTTTTGTAGAAATGAAAAGGGAGGCCGGCATGAAGAAGACAAGAAAGATCATAGATATAGACGAGGCAAAGTGCGACGGCTGCGGCCAGTGCTGTCTGGCATGTGCAGAGGGTGCGCTTAAGATCATCAACGGCAAGGCTAAACTTGTTGGCGATATTTACTGTGACGGTCTTGGCGCCTGCATCGGCAAATGTCCCCGGGGTGCATTGAAGATTATCGAAAGGGCAGCGGATTCTTTTAATGAAGAGGCCGTCAAGATTCATCCTGATCTGGCTGCAGAGAATAAAGAAAAAACCCTTCCCTGCGGCTGTCCATCGTCAGTAATGATGGAATTCAAGAAAGAACCAGTCTGCGATAACAGTGCACCTTCAGGCGAGCCGGTAAGCCATCTGGCACACTGGCCTATAAAGCTTCAGTTATTGGGGCCTCAAGCGCCTTTTCTGAAGAATTCAGATCTGATGTTGATAGCCGATTGTGCAGCAGTTGCCTGCCCCGGGCTGCATGAAAAATTTTTGAAAGGACATGCCGTTGCAACAGGCTGTCCAAAGTTTGATGACATCGAAGCACACATCGAGAGACTCGCACACATACTTTCGGAAGCAGGGCCGAAAAGCCTTACAGTCGTTCATATGGAGGTGCCCTGCTGCAACGGACTTCTGTATGCCGCAATCGAGGCAATAGAACGCTCAGCTGTCAAACCGCCTTTTAAAAGAATTATTATAGGAAGAACAGGTGATATATCGGCCGAGGAGGAAATGGCTGTTTAATTTTACAGGACAGCATCCGTGACGCTCTTAATCAGAGCCTTTTATAATTTGTATTTTTTCAGGTGATTGTCGCTTTGCCTGTTTTACCTTCCTGATCACAGAAAAGATCCAGAGCGGAATCGGCACTGAATATGGCATTGAGGAAATTTCCTGCATTAGATTCATTGTTATAGGGCGAGAGTATCATATAAAAAACCTTTGCCATATTCTTGTAGATCGGCTTCTCCAATATTTGTACGCCAATGCCGTCAGTCGTAATTCCATAATAACGGCTTATCAACCCTCCTTCATTGACCCCGAATCCGGTCTCAATCCATCCCCAGTTGTCATATAAGGACAAAAGTTCATCAGGAACCTCCTCGACCGGATTGTTTGTATGTCCTCCATCTATAAGTCCTAGAACATACCGAATCTTCTCAAGATTTCTATAAATCAGCATATAAAATATGTTTTTATTTTCCCAAATCCCCAGGAGGCGTTCATAAAATTGCGCCATATTTCGATTGTTTTCAGGTTTGTATGCTACAAATACATTGTCAAACTTGGTTATTCCGATTTTATGGTAAAAATCATCCGGACCGGAACTCTCAATCGCCCACTTGCATGATCCGGATGATTTATTTCCATCCGTAAAAAAATCCGAGCCGATATCATCCATATCAGACCCCCTTTGCATAAAAACCGATTATATAATCATTGAATATTATACAGGTAATTTCTTCTCTTTTGTACCGGAATCATCATTTTTCCTTTTTTGGGATCTGGCAGACACCACCTGATTGATATCCTTGACAACTTCAGTTTTCAATTGTGTTTTCGGAGCTTCCTTTATCCTTACATAGTATTTGGCCAATGTAGCCTGATCCATGCTAGATGCTTCGAAAATAAAGTCATATCCATATTCCTTGACCAGAGAAAAATACAGCTTCAGCGCATTCCTGACATGTGAAGCCTGGGGAATGCTTGTCTGCATCTCAAGGAATCTCAGCAATTCTATTGTCTTTTCTTCAAGAGCTACTGTAAATATATTTTTTCCTGCCATAATTTGCTCCTTCGCTGATGATGTCGATTTTCTATCCAAACCCTAAAGATATGTCAAAATCTTTATGATTCGTTTTTTATACATATTATTCTTTATGTTAAGCATTAATAATTACAGGTCCAGATCAAATCCCGAAATTGCCAGAGATATCTAGGTTGCGACAAACGGAAGAGTTTCAAGATGGAGCGTTTTATATCCCTATGTTTAATAGTAAACGCCGGATTTTCAGTAATTATCTTTTTAAAATTATCCCCTCACCCGCAATAAAAAAGCTAAGGATTTGATAACCTCGCGACGATAAAGTTTTAATCGGATAAAATGCGTTTTAATGTACTTCATGCTCCGGGCAAGAGCAGAAACGACAACGGAGGAAAAATGGGAACAGAAATCGAACGAAAGTTTCTTGTAAACGATATCTCATGGGGCCAACCGCTTAAAAGCCTCTCAATCATCCAGGGTTATTTTCCTACAAGCGGGTTTTCCCTGAGAGTCCGGGTCCAGGAAGATAAGGCCTTTATCACATTAAAAAAGACCAAATCAAAAATTTCACGCCATGAATTCGAGTATGAAATCCCTGAACGTGACGCAAGAGAAATGATCGGAATATTCTGCAGCGGCCATATCGTTGAAAAGACCCGGCATATAGTTGAATACAAAGGCTTTAACTGGGAGGTGGATGTGTTCCATGGCGACAATGATGGCCTTATTGTTGCAGAACTCGAACTTGAATCCGAAGATGAAATATTCGAAAAACCCGCATGGCTGGGTGAAGAGGTAACTCGGGACACAAGATATCTGAATGCAAATCTTGCAAGGTTTCCATATAAGACATGGAATAAATGATTGTTGACAATAGCGCATTATAGTTGTTTATTACGCAATATATACCAGGAGGTAAGTATGCCTTATGTCGATTTCAATGACTTTCCTGCAGGTAAAGTCGGCAAACCGTTTGAACGGGAACTAAAGATAATTCTGTCCCCTGATATGAATCAGGATGTTGAAGGTTTTACTTTCCTGATCTCAACGCTTGCACCCGATGGCGGATGCACGGATATGCACATGCATGATGATTCCGGCGAACTCATGATATTCATGTCCGGCAAAGGCAAGGCATGGCTGAAAGGCGAAGAGTACGAGATCAGACCCGGCACAGCCATTTATGCGCCTCCGTGCGTGCCCCATAAGACCATGAACACAGGCGATGTTCCATTGATGATTGCCTGCGTTTTCGTTCCGTCCATATCAACAGACTATATAAGACAGAATATTGAAGCCGCACAGAAATCAGGCACATGCAAATGAAATATGATTTTTTAAAGCGCATATCAGGGTTGAGGCAATCGGGAGCGAAAACAGTCCCCGAAGACGAGCTTAAAAAGATTCTCAGTCTCTATGGTGTGCCGGTTCCCGAAGGCAGACTGTGCAGAACCATGGATGAAGCAGCCGAATTCTCATCAGAAACGGGTTTCCCGGTTGTCCTCAAATTGTCATCTGACAAGATTCTTCATAAAACCGAACTTAAAGGTGTAAGGCTCGATCTTTCCTCTAAAGAGGAGGTCCGAGAGGCCTTCAACGAAATGGACACGGACTTTAAAAAACAGAATATAGAAGGTTATCTTGGATTGCTCGTTGAAAAACAGGCCCCGGAAGGAACCGAGCTTATCATTGGACTGCAGCATGATAACGCATTCGGTCCCGTACTCATGATGGGTCTTGGCGGCATTCTTACAGACCTTCTGAGAGATGTCGTATTCAGAACAATACCGCTCACCAGGAATGACATCCTTGAAGCGCTCGAACATTTGAATTCATGGCCGCTGTTAAGCGGCTATCGCGGTAAAGCCCCGCTTGCCGTTGATAAAATCGTGGACGCCATCCATGCAATTGCATCATTCGGAACAGATTTTGCCGGTCAATATGAATCCATCGATTTCAACCCGCTTATAGCATCACCTGAAGGATGCATACTGGTTGACGCCAAGATGGTTATTTCGGATAAGGAAATTCCTGCGAAAACGTCTGCAATGGAAAGCCCGCGCGTTTCTCACATGACCGGTTTCTTTAATCCTGCGAGTGTTGCTGTTATTGGTGCATCGAATACACCTGGCAAAATCGGCTATACGATTCTTGATTCTCTTATCAACCTCAACTTCAAAGGCAAGGTCTACCCCATCAATCCCAATGTAAAAGAGGTGCTCGGCCTTAAAGCATATGCGTCGCTATCCGAGCTTCCCGAAATACCTGAGATGGTTGCAATAAGCGTGGGTCTTGAACTTATACCAGATATCATTACCGAAATGGGAAAGACCGGCGCACATAACGCCTTCATCGTATCGGGAGGTGGCAAGGAACTTGGCGGAGAGCGTGCAGACATTGAAGGACGGATAAGTGCTCTTGCCCGTGCTAACGATGTCAGGATCATAGGACCTAACTGCATAGGCAGTTTTGACGGCAACAACAGATTCGATTCTTTCTTCTATCCCAGGGGCAGACTGAAAAGGCCGGGCGGAGGCCCTGTCAGCTTTATCACGCAAAGCGGAACCTGGGGCTGCGCATTTCTTGAAAACGCTGCCGATACCGGTGTCAGCAAGATGGTAAGCTATGGCAACCGGGTTGACGTTGACGAAGGAGACCTGATTGCCTACCTCGCGACCGATCCTGATACAAAGGTGATCGGCAGCTATCTTGAAGGACTGGGAGACGGCAGAAAATTCCTTGAAGGCGTAAATATTGCAAGAAGCGCAGGCAAACCCGTTGTTGTATTCAAGACCGGCCGGAATAAGGTATCCGCTCATGCAGCTGTCTCGCATACTGGCGCATATGGAGGCAGTTATGAAATATACAAAGACGCCCTCGAGCAGGGAGGAGTAATCCTCACAGACAGCTTCCACGAACTGTATGCGGCCTGTGCCACTTTGGCACTTCAACCGCCCGCCCGGGGAAATCGTGTTGCCCTTGTATCTAACGGTGCGGGTCCTATGGTCAATGCTATTGACCTGTTTCCATCAAAGAACCTTGACCTCACCAGATTAAGCCGTGAATCCTTCAAAGCCATGCGCGATAAATTCAGCTTTTTCTACATAGTCGAAAATCCGGTGGATGTAACTGGTTCAGCTACAGGCGCAGATTATGAGTTCGTTATAGAAACGCTCATCAAGGATGACAACGTTGATATAATAATGCCATTCTTCGTATTCCAGAATGCGCCGCTTGATGAAAGCATCGTAGAACGGCTTGCCGCAATAAACGCCAGAAAGCTCAAACCCATTGTCTGCTGCTCCACAGGCGGGGCATACTCTGAAAAGATGGGGTCAGCGATAATAAAAACTGGCATACCCGTATTCACTCGCGTTGCGGAATGGGTGGCGGGCGCCTCGGCCCTGGCGCAATGGGCGAGGATAATTAAAAAAGAATTTCGAAGGGAGATTTAACATGAAAATCGCAGTTATCAGCGAAGTCAGTGCAGTCGTGAAAAATCCTGATATAGTGGCTTCCCTTGAGGGACGAGGGCATGAAATCATAAATGCCGGCATGAAATCGGCGGATGACAAACCCGAACTGACATACATACAGACCGGGCTGCTTGCAGGACTACTTCTTGGAACAAAGAAGGTCGATATGGTTGTAGGCGGCTGCGGCACAGGATTGGGATTTCTTAATTCCGCTCTTCAATACCCCGGAGTAATGTGCGGTCTTCTATCCAACGACCTGGACGCATGGCTCTTCGGCAAGATAAACGGCGGCAACTGCATAAGCCTTCCGCTCCTTGTAGGCTACGGCTGGGCGGGAGATATCAATCTCAAATTCATATTCGACAAGCTCTTTTCCGTTACCGGATTCGGCAAAGGGTATCCGCCTCACAGGGAAGAATCTCAGCAGCAAAGCAGGAAATTATTTTTCGGGGTCTCGGAATCGACGCACAAACCGCTTGCGCAGATCATTTCAGACCTCGAAGATGACGTAATAAAACCTGCCCTTTTATTCCCCGGCATATCCGGCCTTCTCGACATCGACAATCTGCCGTCAGATATCAAGGACGCCATTAAAAGGAGGATCTAGATGAACAGACAGGAACGAGCAGCCGCGATAGCCAAATACGGCTGCATAGATAATGCGATTGCCGCTCATGCGATCCCACAGTTTGTCGACATCAGTGTATCTGAAGCGATCGTTCTGGGTCTTCTGAAACAGGGCGTTACAAAGTTCTGCGCCATATTCGGTCACGGCACGACTGACATAGCGGAAGTTCTAAGGGTCTATGAAGAAGCAGGCCTTGTAAGGACCTTTAATGTCAGGCATGAAACGGCGGGTGCACATGCCATAACGGTGCTTAAAATGGTGACCGGAGAGACCGCTGCCATGATCACCTCCATAGGTCCCGGCGCCATGCATGCATTTGCGGGTTCGCTGGCCGCAGCATCCAACGGTGCCGGCGTATGGCATATCTACGGAGATGAGACCACTCAGGACGAAGGCTTCAACATGCAGCAGATTCCCGGAAACGAACAGGGTCTGTTCCTTAAAATGATGAGCCATATGGGCCGGGCGTATTCAGTTTATGAGCCATGGTCAGTTGTTTCAGCCCTCAGGGCCGGCGCCATAACAACAAGCGCCCAGTTTGCACAGCCGTTCTTCATGCTGGCGCCAATGAATGTGCAGCCTGTCATATTAAGGAATTTCAACCTTGCGGAACTGCCTGAAAGGGTTGACATCCCCCTTCTCGAATGCGCCGATACCAATATTTTTCTCGATGCGGTCGAAGCCGTGAAGGCTGCACGTAAGATAACAATAAAGATAGGTCAGGGTGCCAGGGGCTGCGGCAGAGAAATAATCGAACTCGCAAACCTGATCGATGCGGCTATCGTTTCCGGACCTAACGCATCAGGAATTGTCCCCTATTCGGAGAAACGCTACATGACGGTCGGAGGCTCGAAGGGTTCCATCTCAGGTAATTTCGCAATGAACGAGGCCGATCTGGTAATAATCATAGGCGCCCGGGCTGTCTGCCAGTGGGACTGCTCCGGAACCGCGTGGAAAAAGGCAAAAACCATAATCAACTTCAACATCAACCCCGTCCACGCCTTCCACTACAATAAAACGATAGCAATCACAGGTGACGCAAAGTCAAATCTCAGGGCATTCATTGAATCCCTGACCGAGACATGCGCAGGAAAAAAAGAGGGCGCATGGACAAAGGCCATTATGAAAAAACGTGCGGAATGGACCGCTTTTAAAAACGAACGTTATTCCTGTACCGGGCTTGTTGATGCTGCCTGGAAACGAAAGGTGCTCACACAGCCTGTCGCAATAAAGACAGTCTGCGACTTTGCCGATGCTGCAGGTGCAATCAAGCTGTTCGATGCAGGAGACGTACAGGCAAACGGATTCCAGATCGTGGAAGATAAAGTCGAAGGCCAGACCTTCACGGACACAGGCGCTTCATACATGGGCCTTGCATCTTCAGGTGTGCTGATCGGCGCCATGTCTGATGTGTATCCAGTAGCCTTCTGCGGAGACGGCAGTTTCATGATGAACCCTCAAATCCTGATCGACGGCGTCCAGCACGGGGCAAAAGGCATGATAGTCATTTTCGACAACCGCAGGATGGCGGCGATAACGGGCCTGCAATACGCCCAGTACTCGAAGGAATATAAAACAAACGATACCGTGGCTGTCGATTATGTGGCAATGGCTAATTCGGTCAAGGGTGTCAAAGGCATATTCGGAGGATATACTGTTAAAGAACTTAAAAAAGCACTGGCCGAGGCTCATGCGTTCAAAGGGCTTTCTCTTGTCCATGTGCCTGTTTATAACGGCCCTGATGAACTTGGAGGCATGGGTGTTTTCGGAGACTGGAATGTCGGCAACTGGTGTGAACGCGTACAGGTGGAGCATCACAAAATAGGCCTTTAAGGGAGGGTATGACATGATCAATGTGGCTCTTGTAGGTCTGGGCAGGATAGCGGATGTCCATTATCCCGGCTATGTCGGAAACAAGGATGCGCAGATTCTTGCAGTCTGCGATACGAATGAGGCTACCGCCTTGAGACGAAAAGCCGAATGGAACATTCGAAAACATTACACCAGCTTTGATGAGGTACTTGCTGATAATGAAATAGATGCGGTCGAGATACTGACACCTACAATGATGCATGCTGAAATGACGATAAAAGCGCTTGCCGCTGGCAAGCATGTAGCTGTCCAGAAACCGATGGCAAATACCCTGGCCGAGGCTGACGCCATGATAGCCGCCGCAAAAAAGGCCGGTAAGATTCTCAAGGTCTCAGACAACTATGTCTTCTACCCGCCCACCCTGCTGGCAAAAAAGCTGATGGAAGATGGTGAAATAGGGACGCCGCATAATATAAGGATAAAGCTCATAAGCGGAGGCTCGGGCGGCTGGGAGGTTCCCTCATCCGCATGGGCATGGCGGGTCAAGGAAGGCCAGGAAGGCAGAGGTCTCCAGACATTCGACCACGGCCATCACCTCTGGGCCACTACATGGTTTCTTCTTGGCGATATTGAAAGGGTGGCATCATGGATAGACTATGTTGACGATGGAGTGATAGACAGTCCGGCCGTTATAATGTGGAAGCACAAGGACGGCATGAAATACGGGATGTGCGAATATACATACGGAAACGATCTTGCAATACCTTCCAAATATTACGGCAATGATGAATGGATTGAAATCAGCGGCACAAAAGGCATCTTAATAATCAACCGCTGTACGGGCCTGCTCAGGGAAGGACCTGCCGTGAGCCTTTTCAACGGTTCATGGAAGCATTTCGACGCACCGGATGACTGGGGCGAGGGTTTCAAAGGCTCGACGCTCAATTTCATCAATACGATACTCGGAAAGGAAAAGCCGCTGCTCTCAGCGGAAGAAGGCAGATATATCCTGAAGTTTTCCATTGCCATACAGAAATCAAACAGGCTTCACCGCGAGGTATATCTGTCGGAACTCGATTCAAAGGTGCCTGCGCTTGTTGCATGTTTCAATCGTGCCAGGAATATATATAAAAAAATGCCGAAGAAGAATGTATTCGAGATGCTGGGCATAGGCGGCAACACAGAGCAGTACGCCGCTCAGGCTGAAAAGCTCACGAAGGAGCTTGCGGAAAGATTCAATCCTGCGGCCGCCGAGGGCTGGTCAACGGTAATGGGCCTTCAGCTGACACCTGAAGGAAGCGCTCCTTCCATGAAATTCACAATGAGGGTAAAGGACGGCAAGGCCGAGCTTACGGAAGGTTCGCTCCCGGACGATGCTGTGTTTACCATTTCAATCCCGGCGGGAACATGGGCCGCCATCCTTCTGAAAAAGAAAAAGGTCGAGATGGCCTTTATGCAGGGTAAACTTAAGATCCAGGGCAAGAGCGAAGAAGCCCTTAAGCTCAAGGCCGCATTCGGACTTTAACAGGAGATTTTGAAAGTGACATACAATACGATAAAAATGTCGAAGAAAAAAAAGATCGCCCTCGTCGCCCATGACAACAAGAAAGTCGAAATGCTCGAGTGGGCAAAATTCAATAAAATTCTTCTGGCCCAGCATAAAATATTCGCAACAGGTACGACAGGGAGGCTCCTTGAGGAAGTCCTCGGCATCAAAGTAAATAAGCTTCAGAGCGGCCCGCTGGGAGGCGACCAGCAGATAGGCGCGATGATAGTAGGCGGAGAAATCGATTTTATGATTTTTTTCTGGGACCCCCTTGAACCCATGTCCCATGATACCGATATCAAGGCTCTTTTAAGAATGGCCGCTGTCTGGAACATTCCGATTGCCTGCAACCGCTCGACCGCCGATTTCATGATATCGTCACCGCTTATGGATGAAGACTACGAAAGGATAGTGCCCAATTATTCGGATTATCAGAACAGGAAAATAGAGCACTGAATGGTGCTTTAATTATGGAAACGCCCGATGCATTCAAGGTATTTGTCCTTGACATAGACGGAGCAGTTACAAGGCAGGAAAGGCTTATGGCCCGGTACCAGCCTGCCGTAATTCCATACCTGCACAAATCAGAGGCTCTCAGATACTGGTGCAGTCTTACTGAAATTGAACAGCTCAGAGATGTGTTCACCTCTTCTGCCCCATCATCCGGTAGAAAAGTCATCTTCTATGGTTCGGGCGACTACCACCACCTTGCCTTTCTCTGGATCAGCCTGATCAAGGAGCCTGCCACAGTAATCCACTTCGACGACCATTCCGATTTCTGGAAAACCCCTAACCGGAACTTCATCCACTTCGGCTGCTGGGTGGTTAATACACTTAAGCTGCCCAATATCAGGAAGGTGATACAGTTAGGCGTAGACGGCGATTTCGATATGAACTTGGAGACCCCCTTCCCCATGGGCCCGATTGGCCACGTAATGAGACTCCTGCATGATGGGAGGATAGAGGTCTATCCAAACTCCATGCGGCGCTCGCTACTTCTCGGAAGGATCAAGGGAAGGCTTCCATGCGTGGAGTTCGAGCCCGGACTTCTGACATCGCAAGCAAATTGGAAGAACATGCGCGACAACGGCGGCATCGAAGCAACCCTTGAAAGCGTCCTGCCGCGCATCACTACGGATGCTGTTTACCTGACCATCGACAAGGATTGCCTGAGGGAGTCTGACAATTTCGCAGCCTACCCCGGACGGCAGGGGACGATGGCGCTTGAAGAGCTTCTTTCAGCAATCACCTTCATAGGGAAACGCAAGCGCATACTCGGTGCGGATGTCTGCGGCGACGGCTCCCTTTTCCCTGCATCAGGAAACCGCCTGAAAAGGATGGTGGCATGGATCAAGGACCACGATATACCGCTAGAGGAATTCTCATCCCCCAAAAATATCCTGCTTAACGAGGACGCCAACCTGAAAATCATGGAAAGGCTTAACTCAACTGACTTGCTACAGTAATTACGCCTTACTGGCAGGGGGTGTAGGAATCGAACCTACATTCATGGCTTCAAAGGCCAGCGTCCTGCCGTTGAACGAACCCCCTTCATGAATCATCATTCTTCCCAGGCATTCTCAATATCTTTGAGTACCTTTTTTTTCAAGTGCATTATTCATAAGTTTCAAACATTATTTCTCAATTGCATTAATCCTGTGTTGCTGCTTTCTGCTGCAATTATCTTGACAGTGGGCGTGATTGAATATATGTCATCCCAAAAAGTTTAAACCGGAGGAATACTTAATGTCATTAAGCATCAGACTGACCCGTTGCGGCGCAAAGAAAAAGCCCTTTTACAGGGTAGTTGTACTGGATTCGAGAACACGCAGGGACGGCCGCTCCCTTGATATAGTCGGTTTCTTTAATCCCAAGAACAGAGAAGAAAGCATCAATCTCGATATGGAAAAGATAAAGTTCTGGGTCGAAAAGGGTGGTCGCATGTCACCTGCAGTAAAAAAACTCGTAAAAGAAAAAGGGATTACTGCCTAATAATAATCTGACTCTCCTGCGGAGGTGGCTATGTTGAAGGATATTATCGAATATATCGCCAAAGCGCTCGTTGACGATCCGGAAGCTGTTCAGGTCACCGAAATAGAAGGTGAAGTTACCTCGGTAATAGAACTCAGGGTGGCAAAACCAGACCTTGGAAAAGTAATCGGAAAAGAAGGCCGTACCGCCCGCGCAATGCGCACCATCTTGACCGCGGCCTCAACCAAGATCAGGAAAAGGGCCGTCCTGGAGATTATTGAATAATAAATGGGACATGATGTCTTAGCCGTTGGAAGGGTAAAGGCCCCTAACGGCCTGAAGGGCAAAATGTGGATTACCCCGCTCGGGGACACATTCAATCAGTATGACCAATACATAATCGGTGAAAAAGGTCCATCAAGGAAACTTATATCCCTCGAAAAAAGAAAGAATGGTTTCGTTTTGCAGCTTGAAGGCATAACCGGCATTTCACAGGTCGAAGAGCTTCAGGGACAGAATATATATGTAAGCCGCGAGTTGCTGCCGGAGACGGAAGATAATGAATTTTACTGGGATGACCTTATCGGCATGAAGGTGGTTGATATAAAAGACCGTGAACTGGGCGAAATCTTTTCCATTATCCCGACAGGCAGCAACGATGTATTCGTCGTTGATAAAATCAAACAGCACATGATCCCATGGACAGTAAGCGTAGTAAAAGAAATATCGATTGAAAAAAATGTAATGACCGTAGATATTGAAAGTCTCGAAGAGATCCTCGACCTGACCTGAGGCTTCTTCATTATGACAATCAACATAATTACACTCTTTCCCGGCATGTTTAACGGCATCTTCGAGGAGAGCATAATCAAGCGGGCTGTTTCAAAAGGACTTGCCTCAATTAACTTGACGGATCTAAGAAAGTTCGGAGAAGGTCCCCATAAAGTAGTGGATGACACCCCTTATGGAGGCGGCGGCGGAATGGTCATAAAACCTGGTCCTGTTGCCGATGCCCTGTCATCATATTCCGAGAAAGGCCATGTGATTTTAACCACACCAAGAGGCTCGCTTTTTACCCAGGCCGATGCCCTGCGTTTGAGCCGTATGGATATAATAACGATAATCTGCGGCCATTATGAAGGCATTGATGAGAGGGTGACGGAATTGTTCGTAGACGAAGAACTATCAATCGGAGACTATGTGCTGACAGGCGGCGAAATACCCGCAATGACAATTGCCGATGCGGTCATACGCCTTATACCGGGCGTGCTTGGTATGGACACAACCATCACCGGTGATTCCCATTATGACGGTCTTCTGGAGCACCCGCATTATACCAGGCCTCCCGAATTCATGGGCAAAAAGGTCCCGGAGGTACTGCTTTCAGGAGATCATGAAAATATCCGCCTTTACAGAAGAAAGATGGCGCTACTCAAAACAAAACACCAGCGCCCTGATCTTTTCAACTCATATACATTTAACAAGCTGGACAGAAAACTTTCTGAGGAAGAATGATGCTGAGCATAGCCCTTCTGCATTATCCCTGCATGGATAAAAACGGCGAAGAAGTCACAACCGCCATTACAAACCTGGATTTGCATGATTTGGCAAGAGTTTGCTTGACATATGGCATAGATAAGCTCTATATCGTTCATCCGTATCAGGTTCAGCGTGATTTTGCCGAGAAGATAATGTCTCACTGGCGCACGGGTTATGGAGGACATTATAACCCGCTGAGGAAAAAGGCCTTTGAGGTTGTCAGACTGGCGGAAAGCATTGATGAGATAAAGGCTGATGATAATCCGCTGATAGTGGTTACATCCGCAAGAGGTTATAATAAAACCATCTCGTGGATTGAGCTCAAAAAAAGGATTAACACAGAAAATATATGCCTGGTTTTTGGAACAGGATGGGGATTGGCAGAGAGTTTTTTGGAAAAAGCGGATGCTGTCGTCGAACCGATTGATGCAGGGACAGGCTATAACCACCTGTCGGTCAGGTCGGCGGTATCCATAGCAATAGACAGGCTTCTAGGGAGGTAACATATGGGTTATGTGGAAGAGTTTGAAAAAGAGCAGATGAAAAGCGAACTGCCGGAACTCCGGATAGGAGATAAGGTAAAGGTCTCCACAAGGATTATCGAAGGTACCAAACAGCGTACACAGGTGTTTGAAGGTACGATCATCGGCAGACACAGGGGAACAAACCGGGAAACGGTAACCGTAAGAAAAGTTTCTCACGGGGTTGGAGTTGAAAGGGTATTCCCAGTGCATTCACCAAATGTGGAGAAGATTGAAGTCATCACCCATACAAAGGTAAGAAGGGCGAAGCTTTACTTCCTCAGGGAACTTAAAGGTAAATCTGCAAGGCTCAAGGAGCTTACACAGTAGGAAATGGCTCTCGAAGAGGGTCTATTAACCAGAGGGGTATGGCCCCTCTGCGGTATTGACGAAGCAGGAAGAGGACCGCTGGCCGGTCCTGTTGTTGCCGCTTCCGCAGTAATCTCTCCCGCGTCGCCGCTCAGGAATCTCGTCAAAGACTCAAAGAAGCTCAGCCCGTCAAAGCGGGAACACCTTTATGAACTGCTTATAAATTCAGATGATGTCAGCTGCGGCATCGCCATGGTGGATGAACACATAATTGATAAGATCAATATCCTGAAGGCGACGATGATGGCGATGGAACAATCTTTCAACAATCTTAACATCAAACCTGTTTATGCACTCGTTGACGGCAATAAAAAACCAAACCTGTCCTGTGAATGCATCCCTGTTGTCGGAGGAGATGCAACCGAACCCTCGATCTCAGCAGCCAGTATTATTGCAAAAGTAACAAGAGACAGGTATATGTCTGACATGGATGGTCTTTATCCGGGTTACGGCTTCAGGATCCACAAGGGCTACCCTACAAAAGCCCATTATTCAGCAATACGTTTACTTGGCCCCTGCCCTATTCACAGAAAATCATTCAAAGGAGTTCTTTGCGATGCATTCAGGATCTGAAATGAACTCCATGGAGACCGACAGTAAATCCCTGATAAAGACCTTTTTCAACCGGATCAGAAGAGCCGGCATAATAAATAAAAGTACAACCGTCGAAAAAGGCCGCTCAGGCGAAGAAACCGCTGTCTCGTATCTTAAAAAAAACAGGCTGTCGATTATCAAAAGAAATTTCAGATGGTATGGAAACGAGATCGACATTGTTGCAAGGGACAAGGATTGCATTGTCTTTATAGAGGTCAAGGCAAGTTCTTCAGACAGTTATGACCACCCGCTTATGTGGATCGACGAAACAAAACAGAAACGAATAATCAGGGCGTCCGAAGGATTCCTTGTATCAAATAGAATATCAGGTTCACCTGTCAGGTTTGACGTCCTGGCAATAGATGCTGCAGGGAAAATAAGCCATATTAAGGATGCATTCAGGGCATAGACAACAGTTCATATGCGACTGCAATCTTGGCAGGCTTGCAAAGTGGCTGAGAATATTGGGGTTTGATACATTGTATATGAAGAATATGAGAGGAGTCATCATGGAAGCTGAACGTTCGGCTGGCAGGATAATACTGACCAGATCGGTAAAACTATCCTCTCAGAGAGATTTTTTCCTTATAAAATCAGACCATATTGCCGAACAGATAAAAGAAGTGGACGATAAATTTTCCCTGAAGACTCAATTAAGGCCGTTTTCTCTCTGCTTTATATGCAACGAACCCCTTGTATCAGCAGATAATTCAATGGCAGCCGGCCATGTTCCGGAATATGTATTAAGCACAACCGATTCGTTCAGCAACTGTCCCAAATGCAACAGATTCTACTGGCAGGGAAGCCATACAAATCGTGTCATGGAAACAATACATAACATACTGGAGTAGATGAAAGTGATTACAAAACAGGAACTGGAAGAAAAGCTGTTAAACATTGTCAAAGGAAGACGCAAGGTTCTGATAATGGTTCATGACAACCCCGATCCAGACAGCATAGCATCCGCATTTGCTCTTAAATACATCTTCAAGAAGACAATGGGCGTTCAGTCTGTCATTACATACGGCGGTATGATCGGAAGGTCTGAAAACAAAAATATGGTTCAGCTGCTCGATATCGATATGGTTCACACCAGCAAGATCAACCCTAGGAACTATTCAATCATTGCTTTCGTCGACTGCCAGCCTTATTCAGGCAATGTACACCTTAATAAAGGGATAACCGCCTCAATCGTCATTGACCATCATCCCATCAGAAAGCAGACATTAAACGCAGAATTCATAGACGTCCGGAAGGAAATGGGTTCGACTTCCACGATCATGACTCAATACTTACGCACCCTGGGTTTGAAAATCGACAGCAAGGTCGCCACGGCGCTTGTTTACGGAATAAAAACCGACATAAGCGGCACAGGCAGGATTTCATCAGAGATAGATGAAAGGGCCTTCGCCTTTCTGTATCCGCATATCCTCCAGAAGAAGCTGGCAAAGATTGAGAATCCCAAACTGCCGAGAGAATACTTCAATGAGCTTTATTCAATACTCAAAAGTGCCATGATCCATGAAGATGCAGTAATAGCCAAGGTTGAAAAAATCAGCTGGCCCGAAATGATAGGCGAGTTCGCGGACGAACTTATCAGGATTGAGGGCATCAGGTGGTGTCTATGTTATGGAAGGCATAACGGGAGCATACTTTTCTCGATCAGGACCACCAGATCAAATCATATGGCCGGAGTGCTGGCAAACAAGATATGCCAGGGAATAGGGTCCGGCGGAGGCCATGAAACTTATGCGGCAGGAAGGATCGACCTTGCCCAGGCATTGAAGAAAGTTAAAGACCCTGAAGAAACTCTTTTGAGAAGATTCTTAAGGGAAGTAAATCTCAAGGAAGTCGAGCCTAAACCCCTTATTGATAAAAATCCCGATGGAGCAGCAGTAAAATGCGAACCGGCGGAAAATGAAAAGGCTATCAAGAAAGCTTAAAAGACAACAACAATTAATTTCTCAACAAACCCGAGCTTGATACTGTTCAACATCATGCGTGTTCAATCGACTTTAAATCTGACAGTACTCGAATTATTCGCACAGTAATAAAGTTGACAAAGCATCTAAGGACTAGTATCATTAGAATATGCTAATATTAGGGTCTGGGTTTATCTCAGAGGTCAAAAGATGGTCGGGCCGCCATCCGTGAAAACGGGGGGTGCCATATCATTATCATCCCGCCAGCAATCTTTAAAAAAGCAATTTTTTCGTCCGGCAAGAGGTATAAAAATGTACAGAAAAAATTTAGATGATTTGTGTCAGAGGACACTCATATTTACAGATCTTGACGGCTCCCTGCTTAATCATGATGACTATTCCTTTTCGGATGCCAAGCGCGCTCTCAAGTTTATCAGAAGTAAGTCCATTCCACTGATATTCTGTTCGAGCAAGACAAGGATGGAGATTGAAATACTGCAGAAGGCAGCAGGGATAAGAGATCCATTCATTGTCGAGAACGGCAGCGCCATATATATCCCGAAAGATTATGAGATCATTTGCAGCAAGGATGCACAGGCCATCGGAGAATACCGGCTGATAATGCTTGGACTAAACTACATGGCAATACGATCTTTCGTAAGCAGTATAAGCAAGGATTATCAGGTGAAGGGTTTCGGTGATATGTCAGCCGCCGAGATTTCTGAATTGTCTGGTCTTTCTCTTGAACAGGCAGGTATGGCAAAGATGAGGGAATTCACTGAGCCGTTCATAATCGGCAACAGAAAAATGATACCTGCACTAAGAGCATCTGCAAATCTGAGGGGTATAGCGATAACAGAAGGCGGCCGATTTTATCATTTCATTGGAAGTAGCAGCAACAAAGGGCTAGCAGTAGGCCGGCTCAGAAGCATCTATTCGAGAACAAGATTGCGGGAAATGCTTACTATTGGCATTGGAGACTCGCAAAATGACTTTTCCATACTTTCCTGTGTCGATATTCCTGTTCTGATTCCTCACCCTGACGGCTCATATGCCGATATCGACCTGCCCGGAATGATACGTGCCAGATATCCGGGAAGCATGGGGTGGAATGATGCCGTTACTTCCATTATCGAACGCTTATTAGAAAACAACTCTTAACTGAGTGTTGAAAGGAGGATGCGTTGGATCATAAACGATTTTCGACATCCTTGAGAGACCATGTCAGAACCAAGATCGAACAACTCGAGAGCGCGGATATAGTAATAGGCATCCCGAGTTTTCATTGCGATACAACCATTGCACATGTACTTGAAACAGCTACAAAGGGTATTCAGAAGCATTATTCCGAGCATAGAACCCTTATTATCGTATCCGATGGAGGATCAACCGATGATACCAGGGAAGTGGCACTGCTTTTTGATGAAAGATCTTACGGTATAGAAAAGATAGTAACCATATACAGAGGTCTCCCGGGCAAGGGCTCCGCATTGAGGGCCATCTTCGAGGCGGCTGACTTCCTGAAGCCAAAGGCTATTGTCGTATTTGATTCGGACCTTCTGTCAATAACACCCCAATGGGTCAAAAATATAATCGACCCTGTTATGTTCGGTTATGATTTTGTTGCGCCGGACTATCAGCGCTACAAGTTCGACGCCACGATCACCAATACGATTGCCTGCAATCTCACCAGAGCACTATACGGAATGCGTATAAGACAGCCCATAGGTGGCGATTTCGGCCTGTCGCCAAAGCTGTGCAAGTATTATCTCGATCAGAGTGATGTCTGGGAGACCGATGTCGCCAGGTTCGGGATAGACATATGGATGACCACCATGGCGATAGTAGGAGGATTTTCGATATGTCAGGCGAGTCTCGGCGTAAAAATCCATGGGAAAAAGGATCCTTCTTCGGACCTCGGACCGATGTTCAGCCAGGTCGTGGGAACTATCTTCAGGTTGATGGAACAGAATGAGGAGTACTGGAAAAATGTCAAGGCTTCAAAAGATGTCACTCTGATGGGAGAGTTTCCGACCCAATCACCAGAACCGTTCAATATCAATCAGGATGAATTGATCGATTATTTCAAGATGGGATACCGCAATTTTAAAGGCATATGGAGCGGGATCCTTGAGAAAGATGATTATGAGGTAATCAGAAAACTGGTCCGGAACACTTCAAAGAAACGGTTTCATGTTCCGGATGAAACCTGGGTCAGGATTGTGTACCGGTATGCGAACGCCTTTCATTCAACGCCGAGACAGCGGATGAAGGTCCTCAGGACAATGATCCCGCTTTATTATGGAAGGGTTGCGTCTCTTGTCAATGAACTCGGAGACAAAACAGCGGAGGAATCAGAAGCCGTGTTCGATGCACATGCCGGGGTGTTCGAATCCATGAAGGATTACCTGATCAAAATCTGGAAATAAAAAAGTAGGGGGTGCAATATGTCGGACTTCTACCAGTTCGGAAAGATTGCAACGCTTCAAAAGTTAAGGGCAAGACCTCTGGAAGAGATCGAAAACGACCTGATGCTGATCTCAATGAAACGGAAGATGGTCCTTCTACTTCCTGCGCTTGTGACCGAATTCGATACGCCGGCAATGCCTGGAATAATCGAAGAGCTTAAGAATGTTCATTACCTCGACAAGATTGTCCTTTCTCTGGACAGGGCTGATGAAAAACAGTTCCGGAGAGTGAAAAAGATCATGTCTGCGCTGTCCACAAAAGTAAGGATCGTCTGGCATGACGGGCCTGGAATCAAAACTCTCTATGATGAGTTAAGGGCGAACGAATTCAAGCTTTCAAATCGAGGCAAGGGACAATCTGTCTGGATGACGATGGGCTACATACTTTCAGACAAAGATGTCGATGCCATAGCACTTCACGACTGCGACATACTGAACTATTCCAGAGAAATTCTCGCCCGTCTCATTTATCCGGTCGTGCATCCGGCCCTTGATTACGAATTCAGCAAAGGCTTCTATGCAAGAGTAACCGACAGGCTTTACGGCAGGGTAACGAGACTCTTTTACATACCGCTGATCAACTGTCTCAAGCGGCTCGTGAAGCAGAATGAATTTCTTGAGTATTTAGGCGCCTTCAGATATGCGCTTTCAGGGGAATTTGCGCTTATTACCCCGCTAGCACGCAGCATAAGAATATCGCCCACATGGGGACTGGAAGTGTCTCTTTTGAACGAGGTCTATCATCGCACCGCCCAATGCCGGATCTGCCAGGTTGAACTGACTGAATCCTATGAACACAAACACCAGCTGCTCGAGAGGGAAAAGCCGGAACTGGGGCTTATCAGAATGGCAACTGATATCGCCGAAGCGCTTTTAAGGGTAATAAGCCAGGACGGAATAATAATCAGCCAGTCCTTCATGAGGTCCTTGCTGACATCCTATGTGGAAGAGTCGAGAAACGCCATTGAGAAGTATAATGCACTGTCGATGATAAACGGTCTCGTTTACGACCGTCACAGTGAAATCGACGCATCCGAAGCCTTCGTATGCTGCCTCAAAAAGGCCATGAACAAGTTTGTCGATGACCCTGTCGGCATCCCGATGATGAACGCCTGGGTGCGCGTGAATGCTGCGATCTCGGACTTTCAGGACAGGCTGAATGAAATAGTGGAAATAGACAACAGGTAATAAGGTAAAATAGAGGTTTAATTTAGATGTATTAGTTCCGATCAAATCTGACAGTTGGGTAATTGAAAAGGAAGTACCCACGAGCTATTCTTTCTGAGGGGAAATAAAACAAAATCAGAAAGGAGAAAGCTAATGGGTACGGAAGACAAACTTATCAGAAGTAAGAT